>CAMYOR010000082.1 GCA_947278105.1 uncultured Tissierellia bacterium | reverse complement strand
ACACCTCTCTATTCGTCGGCAGCGTCAGATGTGTATAAGAGACAGGCCTGAACCAAGAGCTGATTGATCATTTTCTGACGGTACCGACAAAAAAAGCAGAAGAGATGACAAGAAGATTGGCCCAAGAAGAGGGCCTGGCCTGCGGGATTTCCTCCGGGGCCAACTTGGTCGCGGCTCTTGAAATGGCCGAAAAAGTAGAGGGCCCCATTGTCACCGTCCTTCCGGATTCAGCGGGACTCTATCTTTCAACGGATCTATTCGAAGAATAGGCTCACTTGTTTTTTTCAAAATGAACTAAGTCCTCCCGGGCAAGAATTCGCTTTTCCCAGTCCCGGATCTCCTCTTCATCGTTAAAAACTATGTTGATATCCAGGACCAACGTCTTGCCGCTTTTGGAAAAGGAATACGAATCTGTTTCATAGGAACGGACCAGATTTTCCCAGGAAGAGGGATCATGGACATCATTTAAAGTGATGACATAATGGCGGCGGATGGGAGATTGGAGGACTTTAAGAGCCGAGATCAGCCGGGAAAGGGGAAGGAAGACCAGCGAGATGGTAAAGCCCAGGGCGTATAAACCTGCCCCGATGGTCATGCCGATGCTGGCCGTCAGCCAGAGTCCAGCCGCCGTCGTCAGGCCGTGGATGGAATATTGCTGATGGACAATGACCCCGGCCCCCAAGAAAGAAATGCCCACCAGGATTTGGGAAGCCACCCGGGAAGGATCCGCTCCGGGCACATCTAAAAATCCTTCCTTGGAGACAATCACCATCAAAGCGGCCGATAAGGCAACGATCATATGGGTTTTCACCCCGGCCTGTTTTTCTCTTTTTTTTCGTTCATATCCGATGAGCATTCCGCAGACCGCCGCTAGGGCGATGCGAGCGATCATCGTGTAAAAAGACATGGGAACCTCCTAACCCTTTTAAGGAACACTTTCATGTCCTTTAAACATCTATGCCGGGAAGTTCAGGCAGATTATTGGCCTGAACTTCTATTAAATGCTTTAAAATGGCCTCTTCCCATTGAAAATTATAGTGAAGAATCCGGTCCAGGTCATTTTCCCAGGAAAGTGAAATTTCCGGAGGCACTTTTTTCAGGTAGGCCTGATTGGTTCTTGCATCGCAAAGATCTCCCAGGATGCACTGAATCTCTTTAAAGTGCAGGGTTTCTTCGGCCTCGATGGACTCAATCCAGGGATTCAAGTTTTCCAGGACATAGCGCAGGCGCTTGGCCTCCTTGCGAAGATGGTGGGTGCTTTCGAAGTTACTGTAATCATTGAGGTCTGCTTGAACCTGGAAGCGAATCAGCCGGCTGTAATAGGACTCATTGATATGATGGGCCAGATTTTCGCCGCGAATCGGCATGGTTTCCAGGTCCTCTCGAAGCTGGGGAATGCCTGCCAGAGCATTTTGACGGATGACGGTCTGAACGAAATGATTCATGGTATTTTTCCGAAGCTCTTTTAGATAGGCCTGGATTTGCTCATGATGGGTCAAGGGCGGACCCTCCTTTTTTTGAAAATCGTCGATATGGCCCATGAGAACATCCTCTTCCCGGATGGGAGAAAGATCCAGAGCAAGGTCTTTTAAAATCAAGCAGAGATTTTTGTTGAGAGCCCGGGGGGTCCAGGGCTTTAAAAAATCCAGGAGGGAGCGAAGGGTACGGGCATTGACCCGTATTTTATGAACGGCCTGTTCATCTCCTATATTTTGGAAAAGGCGGAGAAGACTCTCTTCAATCATGAATTCTCTTTTTAAGAGCAGATCACGAATCGCTTGGGCGGGATTTTCTTTTTGCCCGACCGAGAGGGGGAGAAGAATTTTTCCCCTTTCCGTTAAAGCCCACCTCCATTTCCCCTGAAAATGATCGGGGGAAAGGGTAAGACAAAAAGCCCGTATCTTTCCTTTTCCATGGTCCAGAAGCGTCTTCCCCCAGAAGGTAAAGAGGTCCCGGGGCAGAATCACAAAATAAGACTGAGCCTCACCCATCAGGCAGGCCAAAACTTTCGCATTGTCGATCTCCGGGATCGCCCAGACCGCCTTGCCCTGAATCGGAGGCAGATCGGCCGTCATCCCTTTGACGATGATTTCGGGAGCCCGGCCCTTCTGAAGATAGTGAATGGAATGCAGATTTTCAGAAAGGATCTGGGGAGCGTCCTCAATATTATTCATTAAAAATACAATTGATTTCGGCATAGGGGGGTCCTTTCCTGAGACGGGAGATCTATCTATTATTAATGATAGCATGAAGAAGCAAGAGATTGGGGTATAACTCATAGGAATGCTTTTCAAGAATTAAGAAGGAGAACCTATGGCTGAGATTTATCCAAATATTTTTAAAAATGTGATTCCCCTGCCCAATAATCCGCTGGAATCCATTAATAACTATCTCATTCTTTCAAAAGGAGAGGCTCTGATGGTGGACACGGCCTTTAATCGGGACCTGAGTATAAAGAAAATGCAGGAAATTATCCGTGCTCATGGCCTGGACCTATCCAAGCTTCGCCTTTTTCTGACCCACCTTCACTCGGACCATACGGGCCTGGCAAAGAATTTTGAAAAGGCGGGCACAAAAATCCTGATGGGAGAGGTGGACGGCGAATATACCGTCAGCACCAGCAGCCCGGATTCCCCTTATTGGAAGCAGTTAGTGGAAATGGGTCATGAGGAAGGTCTGGACGGGGACCATCTCTCTATCGAGGACCATCCCGGCTATCGGTTTCGGCCGAAAGAGCCCTTTTCTTATACTCCGGTCCGAGAGGGGGAGGGGATCGATGTCGGCGACTTTCACTTTCAGGTCATCGACCTAAAAGGGCACACACCGGGACACCTGGGTCTTTATGAACCAGAAAAAAAAATCCTTTTTTGCGGGGACCATATCTTAGGCAGTATCACGCCCAACATTCAGTATTGGGGGCCGGATTTCGGGGATGCCCTGGCTTTCTATTTTGAAAATCTAAGGAAGGTCTACAATATGGAAATTGCCCTTCTTCTCTCCTCCCACCGGGCCCTGGTAAAAGATTACCGGGCAAGGATCCGGACCCTTTTCGCCCACCATGACCGTCGGCTCCGGGAGGCTCTGACCGCTCTTCTGGAAGAAGGGCCCATGACCTGCCGGGAGGTCACCTGCCGGATGCACTGGGATATTTCCGCCCGAAACTTTGATGACTTTCCCAAGAGTCAAAAGTGGTTTGCTGTCGGAGAGGCGGAGGCCCACCTTGTGTTCCTCATGGGTCAGGGCCTGGCGGGCCGGGAGGACCGGGACGGGGTCTCTTATTACTATGCGAAAACCAAGGCCCTCCCGCAAAGGCCGCTGGCAAGCCTTCGTCCCGACCAATAAAAGCTTGCCCGATTCGGAACCTATGTTATAATGATGTCAATAGATCTTCAGGGCAGGGTGCAATTCCCTACCGGCGGTAAAGCCCGCGAGCCTTTCGAGGCTGATTCGGTGAAAGTCCGGAGCCGACAGTATAGTCTGGATGGAAGAAGATAAAGCTCTGGGATACTGCTGTATTCCAGATTTTTTTTCGGGGAGAGTCTAAGTTTCTGCCCGGATTTCATCAAGATTTTACGCCCGGAGAAGATCTCCGGGCTTTCTTTTTGCTCGGACAAAGGATCTAAGCAAATTTCAGGAAAGAGGTTAGAATGGGAGATTTTAAGGAAAATTCCAAAAACTTTTCCGAAAAGGACCGCTCTTATATGGCCATGGCCCTTGAACTGGCAAAAAAGGGGATGGGCTGGGTTTCTCCCAATCCCCTGGTCGGGGCTGTGATCGTCAAAGATGGCCGGATCATCGGAAAGGGCTACCATCACCGGTATGGGGACCTTCATGCGGAAAGGGAAGCTCTAAAGGCCTGCGCCGAAGATCCCAGGGGGGCGGCCCTGTACGTCACTCTGGAGCCCTGCTGCCATCAGGGAAAGCAGCCCCCTTGCACCGAGGCCCTGATCGAGGTCGGAATAAAAGAGGTCTATATCGCCTCCCGGGACCCCAATGAAAAGGTGGCAGGAAAGGGCATCCGTCTTCTAAAAGAAGCCGGGATCCAGGTATACACCGGCCTTTTAAAGGAAGAGGCCCTGGCCTTAAATCCCATCTTCTTTCACTATATTCAGACTCAAAGGCCTTATGTGGCTTTAAAACACGCCATGACCCTGGACGGGAAGATTGCCTCCGAAACGGGTGATTCCCGGGGGATTTCCGGAAAAGAAGCCAATGAATTCGTCCATTTTCTCCGCTTTAAGTACCGGGCTATCCTCGTTGGAATCGGAACGGCCCTTGCGGATAATCCCCGCCTTACCTGTCGGAGGGAAGGGGGAAGGAATCCTATTCGGGTCATCGTCGATCCGAACTTCCAGCTTCCTCTCGATTCGGTCCTCGTCAAAACGGCGAAAGAAGCCCTGACGATTGCAGCCGGCCTGGAAGAGAAGATGACGGGAAAAGAAGCCCTGGCTCTCAAAGAGGCCGGAGTCGAGACCCTGGGCATTCGAGGAGAAAAAGGCCAGCTGGATTTGACCGATCTTCTGCAAAAGCTGGGAGAAAGAAAGATCGACTCAGTCCTGGTGGAAGGGGGAGGGACCCTGAACCAGTCCTTCATGAAAGAAGGCCTGGTCCAAAAGCTTTATACCATTATTGCCCCTAAGTGGCTGGGCGGAAGGAAGGCTAAAAGCCCCGGAGAAGGGGATGGAATTCAAAGGATCAAGGATGCGCTCCCCCTTAAAGTAGAGAAGGTCTCTTTTTTGGGAGAGGATCTCTTAGTAGAAAGTAGGCGATGAGATGTTTACCGGGATTGTTGAAGAAGTCGGAAAACTGGAGGCAGTGGAAGATTATGGGACCTACGCCTCTTTTCAGATCGGCTGCAAGAAGATTTTACAGGGTCTTAAAGTCGGCGACTCGGTTGCAACGAACGGAGTCTGCCTGACAGCAACAAGGGTCAGCAACCGGTATTTCACCTGCGATGCCATGCACGAGACAATGAGAAAGACCGGTTTTTCCACCCTTCATGCCGGCTCTTCTCTGAATTTGGAAAGGGCCCTTCCAGTGGGCGGCCGCTTGGACGGCCATATCGTTACCGGCCATATCGATGGAACCGGAAAAATCCGGGAAATCCGCCGGGATGGCAATGCCATTTGGTTTTTTGTGGAAGCCCCGGCCGAGATTTTAAACCATATGGTCGATAAGGGGTCCATTGCCATCGACGGGATTTCCCTGACCGTGGTCAAGGTTCGAGATAGGGATTTTTCCGTCTCCTGCATTCCCCACACCCTGGAGG
>CAMYOR010000081.1 GCA_947278105.1 uncultured Tissierellia bacterium | reverse complement strand
AGCGAAAATCATAGAGGACATAGTAGGGGTCCCCCCGGCTCCCGTCCTGGGGATTAACTAAGGAATTATAAATATCTAGGAACATAAAGGACCCCCGGTCAGAGAGCAGGTCGTCTCTTAATAAATAATCCACGACATTCTTTAGCTCCTGGTCATTATAATAAAATTCCTTGGAATTATAGGCCTCCTGGATCTTATTGAGCTCTTCGACGCTGGCCCCGAAACGGTAGTTGTTTTCCTCCCCGGCTGCGGAAAAAATCTCGATGTTTGCCCCGTCAAAGGTTCCCAGGGTAGGAGTCGCATTCATCATAAACTTCATGCATCCAGTCCCGGAGGCCTCTTTTCCAGCGGTAGAAATTTGCTCAGAAACATCCGCTGCGGGAAAGAGCTTTTCGGCCGAGGAAACCCGATAATTCTGAAGGAAGACGACCCTGAGTTTATCCCGGGTGTCGTGATCGGCGTTTACCATCCGGGCAACTTCATTGATGAATTTAATAATGGCCTTGGCCCGAAAATAGCCCGGAGCGGCCTTGGCTCCGAAAAAGAAGGTCCGGGGAACCAGGTCCATTCCTGGGTTATTTTTCAGCTGGTCGTAGAGATAAAGGATGTGAAAAATGTTTAAAAGCTGCCGCTTGTACTCATGAAGCCTTTTTATCTGGATATCGAAAAGAGAATGGGGATTGACTTCAATGCCCTCTGTTTGCAGAACATAGGCGGCGAGCACTTCCTTTCTCTTTTGCTTGATCTGGCTTAGGTCTTCTAAAACGGCCGGATCATCGGCCCATTTTTTTAGGGCTTCCAGCTGGGACAGGTCCCCCTTCCATTCCTCACTTTCCAGCTTTTCACTGATAAAAGAGGAAAGGTCCGGGTTCGCATATTGGAGCCAGCGGCGGGGGCTGACCCCGTTGGTCTTGTTGTTGAACTTTTCCGGAAAAAGCCGGTACCAGGTGGCCAGGGTCTGCTCCTTTAAAATCCGGCTGTGAAGAGGGGCGACTCCGTTCACCGACCTGGTCATCCAGACAGCCAAATAGGCCATCCGGGCCTGACCATCCTTGATAATCCGGTAAAGGTCTAATTCTTCACCCAGGCCCTGATTTTGCAGGTCGGATGCCATCTTGGCATCCATTTCCTTTATCAGCGTCAGAATCCGAGGGCTGCCTTCATCGATAAGGTCCAGGGGCCATTTCTCCAGAGCTTCCTGGAGAACCGTGTGGTTGGTGAAGGAAAAAACCTGACCGGCAATTTGATAGGCCCGGTCCCAGGAAAGACCTTCATAATCAATGAAAATTCGCATTAACTCGGGAATGGCCATGACGGGATGGGTATCGTTGAGCTGAATTGCTGTGTAATCGGAAAAATGGTCAAAGGCGGGATCGTCCGGGAAATTTTTCTTGTAGTGAATGATCAGATCCTGGATTGAAGCAGAGGTAAAAAAGTACTGCTGCTTTAACCGCAGGAGCTTCCCCGCCCTTTGCGCATCATTGGGATAAAGAACCCGGGTAATATCGGCGGCATCGCTGAGCTTTCCAGCGGCTTCCCGGTATTGGAAGTTATTGAAAAGACCGAAGTCAAAGCCTGAGCCAAGGGGCTCACACTGCCAGAGCCGGAGGGTATTGACAACATGGTTATGGTAGCCAATCAGGGGCATATCGTAGGGAACGGCCATGACGGCTTCGTCCCGAAAGGGAACCATGCGGGCATCGGATTCCTTTCGAATTGACCAGAAGTCCCCGTTTTTGAGCCAGTCATCCCCCAATTCCTTCTGAAAGCCATCCGTAAATTTCTGTTTGAAAATCCCCTGAGAATAGCGGACCCCATAACCCTGAACAGGAAGATTCTTGGAGGCAGCTGAGTCCATGAAGCAGGCAGCGAGCCTTCCCAGGCCTCCATTTCCAAGGGCTGCATCCTCCTCCTGGTCCTCCAAATCCTCCAGGTCGGTTCCTAAAGTTTTTAAAATCCTTTTTACCGGTTCCAGGATCCCTAAGTTTAAGAGGTTACTTCCAAGCGATCTTCCGATCAGAAATTCAGCAGAAAAAAAATATTCCTTTCGTTTTTTCTCTCCCTGTTTTCGGGTCTTAATCCAGTCGTCTGCGATGTAGGCCATGAGGGTCTTGGAAAGAGCGGCATATTTTTCGAATTCATCCGCTTCTTCCAAATCGACCGAATAAAGGGCTTTGAGGGTATTTTCAAAACTTGTTAAAAATTCTTTTTCATCCAGCCTGTTTTCCATCGGACCTCCCGCTTTCTATGGATAATGCTCTCAGTTCTTCTTCGTGGCCCAGGTCCCGGTAATGGGGTCCCATTCGCCATGTCCAGTTTTCCCCGACCGTGCCGGGGACGTTGATCCGTCCTTCCTCGCCGATCCCTGCAATATCCTGAAAGGAAAAAAGACAGAGGTTTGCCCGAGAAAGGGCCAGGGCCCGAATCATAGCCCAGGGGACATTCTCCCCTTCACCAAGATGAAAATATTCCCGGATTTCTTCTCGCCGCCAGGGGTCCTGGTTATCCCACCAGCCCTTCAGGGGCTCCTGATCGTGGGTGGAGCTGTAGGCCGCCGACCGGCGGTTGAGATGATGGGGAAGGTAGGGAGAATCTTTCGAAGAAAAGGCAAATTCTAAAGGACACATCCCGGCAAAGCCGGTTTTTTCCCGAAGCTCAATGACCTTTTCGTCGATCGCGCCCAGATCTTCTACGATAAGAGGCAGGGGCCCCAGGGCTCTTTCCAGGCTTTTAAAAAAATCCAGCCCCGGTCCCTTTTCCCATTTCCCTTCCCGGGCTGTTGAAGCCCCGGCCGGGATTTTCCAGTAGTGTTCATAAGCCAGGAAATGGTCCAGGCGCAGGAGGTCAAAAAGCCTTAGGGAAAAACCCAACCGGTTAATCCAAAATTGATTCTTCTCCTCCCGGATAGCCTGCCAATCATAGAGGGGATTTCCCCACTTCTGTCCGTCCTGGTTGTAATAATCAGGCGGAGCCCCGGAAACGAAAAGGGGCCGACCCTCGGGACCCAGCTGAAGAAGATCAGGATTTACCCAGGCATCGGCGGAATCCATGGCAACATAGATGGGCAGGTCCCCAATCAGAAGGACCCCGGCTTTTTTTGCATAGGATTTTAGCTTTTCCCACTGGCGAAAGAAAATAAATTGAAGAAAGGATTCATATTGGAGGTCTCTTTGCCTGGCACTTTCAAGGGCTTTGAGGGCTTCTTTTTCTCTTTTTCTCAAGCCCTCCGGCCATTGGTTCCATGGCTTTTTGCTCTGGTCCTTGCGAATAAGGCAATAGAGGGCATAGTCCCTGAGCCAAAAACTGTCTTCCTGCAAAAAAATCTCATAGGCAAGGGCAAGGCCCAAATCGGTCTTTACTTTCTCTTCAAAATGAGAAAAGGCCCTCTGAAAAACCAGGGGCCGGGTCTTAAAAAGGGCGGGGTAATCAACCCGTGAGGGGTCTCCTTGGGATAGATCAGCCAGGTCTTTTTCTTCTAAAAGGCCCTCATTTTTTAGCTGATCCAGGTCAATCAGCAGGGGATTTCCCCCATAGGAGGAAAGGGCGGAATAGGGAGAATTTCCAAAGGCGACCGGTCCCAGAGGAAGAATTTGCCAGTAGCGGATATGGGCGGCTTTAAGATAGTCGATAAAATCATAGGCTGCCTTTCCCATGGTTCCGATCCCATAAGGAGACGGGAGGGAAAAAACCGGCAGAACAAGGCCCAGCCCTCTTTGATAGGGATAGAGGCTAAGTTCGGCTTTCCCTTGGTTTTGTCTCTCTTCCATAAAATCCTCCGCTTTTCTCGTCTGCGTCCGCTAAAGTTTTCGGCCTACTGGTCCGATTCCTTTTCCAGGGCCTTTTGGGCCATGATCTCGAGTTTTTTCATCTGATCGGCGAGCTGAAGCGCTTCAATCATCTCTCCTATCTCCCCGTTCAGAAAATCCTGAAGCTGGTAAATGGTCCGGTTAATCCGGTGGTCAGTGATTCTTCCCTGCTGAAAGTTGTAGGTTCGGATTCTCTCTGACCGGTCACCGGTTCCAACCTGGGACTTTCGGTCATCGGACATTTCTTTTTGCTGCTCTTCAAGTTTAAGCTGATAAAGGCGGGCCCGAAGGACCTGCATGGCCTTGGCCTTATTTTTCAGCTGAGATTTTTCATCCTGGCAGGTGACCACGAGTCCCGTCGGAAGATGAGTAATGCGCACGGCAGAGTCGGTTGTATTCACGCACTGGCCCCCGTGTCCGGTCGACCGGTAAACATCAATTCGAAGGTCTGCGGGATTGATTTGGACATCGACATCTTCCGCTTCCGGAAGAACGGCAACGGTTGCGGTTGAAGTCTGAATCCTTCCGGAGGACTCGGTTTCCGGGACCCTCTGGACCCGGTGAACGCCGGATTCATATTTAAGCTTTGAATAGGCCCCTTCGCCCTTGACCATGAAAACAGCTTCCCGGAGGCCGCCGATTCCCTGGCCTTCATAGTCGATCTCTTCAATTTGATAGCCCTGCTGGTCCGCATACATATGGTACATCCGGTAGAGGTCTCCGGCAAAAAGGCCGGCCTCATCTCCCCCGGCCCCGGCCCGGATTTCCACAACGACGTTTTTATAGTCATTGGGATCCTTGGGGACCAGGAGCATTTTCAGGCTTTCTTCCAGCTTTTCGGCTTCTTTTTCCTTTTCTTCAAGATCCAGAGAAAGCATCTCTTCCATTTCCGGATCTTCCGCTTCTTCCAGCATCGCCCGATCTTCCTTCGCAAGCTCCACGGCTTCGGTATATTCGTTGTAGGTCTTGGCAATGGGCTTTAAGTCCACATACTGGCGGTTTAACTTCTTCCACTGATTCATATCCGAGAGCAGGTCCGGGTCCGCCAGTCGGCTTTCCATCTCCCGAAGACGCTCATTAATATCCTTTAAATTTTCAAACAAGGTCTCCTCCTTTAGCCTTCTTTTGAGCGAAGGCCATCCGATCCCTTCCGCAGAGATCCTTTCGAATCTCAATCTTCTGAAAGCCGGCTTTCCTGAGTAAATCTTTTACGGCCAAGGCCTGGTTGTCTCCGATTTCCAGGGCGATTCTTCCTCCCTCTTTAAGGTGAGTTGGGGCCTGGAAAATGAGCCTTTGATAGAGATCCAAACCGTCCGGGCCGGCAAAAAGAGCCTGGGAAGGCTCGTAAAAAAGTTCCTTTTGTAGGGCTTCTTTTCCTTTTTCCGGAACATAAGGGGGGTTTGAAATCAGCCAGTCCGCTTGTCCGGCAAAGGCTTCGAAGAGGTCCCCCCCGGCCCATCGGATAAGGTCTTGGGTTTTCCCCCTGTCTCTTATACACATCTCCGAGCCCACGAGACATCT
>CAMYOR010000080.1 GCA_947278105.1 uncultured Tissierellia bacterium | reverse complement strand
CTACACCTCTCTATTCGTCGGCAGCGTCAGATGTGTATAAGAGACAGGCCCAGTGGCTGGCTGATGATATCGGGGTCCAGTGGAAAGACCAGCTCATGTTCTTCGGCGGCCATTCGGTCAAACGCTCCTTGATACCCGAGGGGCATTCCGGCCTTCATATCATTGAAAAATATGAGAAGAAGGCGGAGGACCTGGGCATTAAGGTACTCGTGAATCAGGATGTCAAAGAACTTTTGGTTGATAATGGAAAAGTGGTTGGCGTGAAGGCAGAAAACCCAGAGGGGGAACTGACCGTCAACGCCAAAGCAGTTATTCTTGCCACCGGCGGCTTTGGAGCCAATGCCGAAATGTGCAAGAAGTTTGATCCCGAGGTCGATGAGAAGGTCCTTTCTACCAACATGATTGGGGCCCAGGGAGACGGCATTGCCATGGCGGAGAAAGTCAACGCCGGCACGGTCGATATGGACAAGATTCAGCTCTATCCCGTCTGCGATCCCCAGACCGGACGTTTAATGTACATCGGCGATACCCGTTTAGTCGGCGGCGCCCTTCTTGTCAATAAGGAAGGCAAGCGCTTTGTCGAAGAGCTCGCCACCCGCCGGGAAATCTCCATGGCCATCAAAGCCCAGACGGACAGCTTCGGATACCTCCTCTGGGATGAGGATTCCTCCAAGGAAACCGGTACCATCGATTCCTATCCGGATGAAGCAAAGTCCGAGTTTGACCGGGGAATTTTAGTTAAGGCCAACACCCTGGAAGAGCTGGCCAAGCACTTTGAGATCGATCCCGCGGCCCTCAAGGCCACCGTTGAAAACTTTAATAAGAACTCAGCGGAAGGAAAAGATCCTGAATTTAACCTTCGCAATGTCGATACCAAATGGCAGGTCAAAACCCCGCCCTTCTATATGCTCAAGTGCGTTCCCGCCGTTCACCATACCATGGGCGGCCTGACCATCAATCCCGATGCCCAGGTCCTCGATAAGGCTGGAAAGCCCATTCCCGGGCTCTATGCAGCGGGTGAAGTCACCGGCGGAATCCATGGGTCCAACCGGCTGGGTTCCTGCGCAATGGCTGATATTGCAGTCTTTGGCCGGACCGCCGGAGAGAATGCGGCGAAGGAAGTCAAGGCTGGAAAATAGGATCTTCATAGGATCCAAACTCATTTTCAAAAAAGGGCTAGAAAATAGGGCGGACCCAAAAGCCTTGCCGGGCTTTTGGGTCAGCCCTTTATTTTTCAGATGGAGTTTTTCGCCAGCGCCCCTCGCTTCCTTATTTCTCCTGCTTTTGGCCGGAGACTTCCGGCCGAACCTGCTCCAGGCCCCGCAACTGCGGAGCCTGGATTTTTTTATTTTTAAAGTCTGGGTATAATTAAAATTCAAGGATAAAAAAAGCTAAATTCGGCGTATTAAAGAGGAGAGGAGACCGGCGGATGGCAATGCAAGAGGCAAAGCAAAAGAATGGACAGGGAAAAACCAACTGGCAGCTTTTTTCGATTCTCTTTCCCTATTACCGAAAAAATCGTTTCCTTTTATGGACCGATCTTTTCTGTGCAGGCTTAACTACGGTCTGCGACCTGGTCCTTCCCCTTCTGCTTTCAAGGATCACGGACACGGCCGCCAAACACCCCCAAAACCTAACCCTCCGCTTCATACTGGAGACTGCCCTCATCTATTTCCTTCTTCGGGCCATGGAAGTTCTCGCCCGCTATTATATGTCTGGCCGTGGCCATATTATGGGAGCCTACATAGAAAAAGATATGCGGGAGGATATGTATCGCCATATCCAAACCCTGCCCCACTCCTTCTTTTCCACCCATGAAACCGGGAGAATTATCTCTTCCCTGACGACGGATCTTTTTGAAATCACGGAGTTTTCCCATCATTGTCCGGAAGAATACTTCATCGGGACGGTTAAACTTCTGGTTTCCTTTTTTGTCCTCAGCCGGATTTACTGGCCCTTAACCCTTCTTCTTTTTGCCTTGATTCCCCTTTATTTTTACGCCTCATCAAAGTCCCGAAAAAGGCTCCGGGCGGCGAGGCTGGAAGAAAGAAAGCAGATTGGCACCATCAATAGTACGATTGAAGAAGCCTTCCTGGGCTATTCGCTGGTTAAAAGCTTTTCCAATGAAAAGGTGGAAGAGGAAAAATTCTCCAAAGACAATTCTGCCTTCGTCAAAATCAAAGAGAAATTTTACCACGCCATGGCCACCTACGACGCCCTTTCTCGCGCCTTTGACGGGGTCCTTCTTATTTTTATCCTCATCTTCGGCGGCCTGGCCCTGGTGAAAAAAAGAATCAGCCCCGGTGAATTCGTGGCCTTCATTCTGTATGCCCAGACCCTTTTGATGACCCTCTCCCGAATTATTGAATTCACGGAAATCTTTGAACACGGGATGACGGGCCTTGAGCGTTTTGACCGGGTGATGTCGATCCAGTCGGACTTAATCGAAAAGAGCGATGCCAAAGACCTTAAAAATGTGCAGGGACATATTCGTTTTAAGGATGTTTCTTTTGTCTATCCCAATGAACCGGATAAAAAGGTCCTAGATCAGCTGAACCTAAATATTGAGCCGGGGGCCCAAATCGCCATTGTCGGTCCCTCCGGAGGGGGGAAGACGACCATTGCCAACCTGATTCCCCGCTTTTATGACGTCAGCGGCGGGACCCTGACCATTGATGGGACGGATGTCCGGGACGTCACCCTCGAAAGCCTACGAAACCAGATTGGCATGGTCCAGCAGGACGTCTACCTTTTCTCAGATACCATACGGGCCAATATCGAATATGGCCTTCCCGGAGCCTCCTATGAACAGGTTGTCCGCGCCGCCCGTGAGGCAGGCGCTTATGAGTTTATCAAAGACCTGCCCGAGGGCTTTGATACCTATGTCGGCGAGCATGGCGTGATGCTCTCCGGCGGACAAAAGCAGCGGATTTCCATTGCCCGGGTCTTTTTGAAAAATCCCCCGATTCTCATTTTAGACGAGGCAACTTCCGCTTTAGATAATCTCAGTGAGCGCCTCATCCAAAAGTCCCTGGCAAAACTTGCAAAAAATCGGACGACCATCACCATCGCCCACCGGCTGACCACGGTGCAAAATGCCGATGAAATTATCGTCCTGATCCATGGCCATATCGAAGAGCGGGGGAATCACTCAGATTTGATGAAAAAAGCTGGAATTTACAGCCGGCTTTACAGGGGAGCCCTGGATACGGAGACCTTGAAGGATGAAGACTGGGACCAAAATGACTTTGAATCAAAAAAGGAGAAAAAATGAGTTTATTCCATTGTCCGATTAAGGTGAATCAATTAGAAATTAAAAATCGTCTGGTCATGCCCCCTATGGCAACAGGAAAAGCGGATCTTATCGGTGTGGGCAGAGCGATTTTAAAAGATGATTTATGGGCCCAAAAGGCTATGGAAAAAGGTCAATAGAGCAAAGGAAAGATCCAGCCGGCGGCAGAAGGATTTCTTCTACCGCCGGACCTTTATTTAAACTTGCAAGAAAGGATGAAAGAAAATTCAATGAAAGAACTCATCGGAATGGCCGAAATTTTTGCCTGCTTATTTTTTGGGGCGGTCCTTCACGCCCTCTTTCCCTTTCCCATCCCCGATACCATTTACGGGATGGTGATTTTACTCATCGGTCTTCACACCGGGCTCATTAAGCTGGATCAAATTGATAAAAGCGCCCAGGCCCTGCTCAAGTACCTGGCTTTTTACTTTGTTGTCCCCGGCGTGGCCCTGATGAACCAGGGGAGTGGGCTAAAAAAAATTCTCCTGCCCCTTTTGACCGTGTCCACCCTCACAACCTTTCTCGTGATGGCGGTGACCGCTCTGGTGATTTCCGCTGTTCAAAAAATCCTAAAAGAAAAAGGGAGGAAGGCGCATGAGTAGAATTTTTGAAGCGATCATCCAAACCCCATCTTTTGCCATTTTCCTGACGATCAGCGTTTATCTTTTGATGGAAACATTGCAGAAAATGGCGCACGGGCTGTCGATTTTAAATCCTCTTCTCCTCAGCATTTTGCTGATTGTCTGGATCCTTAACACCATCGGCGTCGACTATCCGACCTATATGAAGGGCGGCCAATACATCAATTTTCTCATTGCCCCGGCGACGGTCGCCTTGGTGGTCAATTTATACAAAAACTGGAAGCTTTTAACGGAAAACTGGTTTCCCATTTTCGTTGGCATTGCGGCGGGCGTGGCCACCTCCGCCCTCAGCGTGATCCTGATTGGGAAGCTTTTCCACCTGGCCCCGGAGATGACCCGGTCATTCCTTCCCAAATCCCTGACCACGGCGATCGGCCTTTCCCTTTCGTCAGAATACGGGGGCTACGAAGAAATCACCACCATTGCCATTGTCCTAACTGGCGTGATGGGTAGCGTGATGGGCCCTGGGGTGATGAAGCTTTTCCGGATTCATGACCCTGTGGCCATCGGAGTCGGAATTGGGACCGCCTCCCACGCCATGGGAACCTCGAAAGCCCTGGAGATGGGCGAAAAAGAAGGCGCTATGTCGGGCCTTTCCATTGCCCTCGCCGGCCTTTTTTCTGTGATCATCCTGCCCCTTTTCTTAAAGCTCATTTAGGGTAATAATTATACCTAGAAAAGGAAAGGAGATGTCCTTATGGAAACGGTTAAAAAGAAATCATTTATTTGTGATGATTTAATAAAAGTGGGTTTTTAAAACCATTAAAAAATACCCATTTATACCTATTTAGGCAAAATGGGCATTTCTAATCCGGAGAAGGTGGGATTCGAACCCACGTGACGGAGACCGTCAAACTGATTTCGAGTCAGCCCCGTTATGACCACTTCGATACTTCTCCAAAACACTGGAACTCTATTTTATGACAAGAAAGGGCAAAGAGCAAGATCTCCGCAAAAAGGGCGGCAGAGGCGGGTTTACTCTAGAAAGTGATTTGTTACAAATCAAGATGAATTTTGACTATGATTTGTACGTGGAGGATGATGGAAAAATCAGCTTGGTGCGCAAGACCCCATGTTGCGGATGTTGGAGCCGCTCTTTAGAGGGGAAAGCTACCCTGTCATTTGAGTTGACGCTTTATACGAAAAAGTTCGCTATGGCGGCCATGTGGTTAACATGGCAATCCTCTTGGTTTGTGGCGTACGAGAAGATGGCCGGCGTGAAGTTCTCGCGATTGAGCCGATGCTGGAAGAATCGAAGGTGTCGGAAGATCGGCTGATCATTTTCTGATCAGCCGTCCACCAACACCATTTGACAAAGAGCCAAAAAAGAGGGGGAATAGCCCCCTCTTTTTTGTTTACTATTGTCTCATCAGGTACTGGTAGCTGCCAAGAGCTGCTGTAG
>CAMYOR010000079.1 GCA_947278105.1 uncultured Tissierellia bacterium | reverse complement strand
CCTCCTTACCCTCCGCCGGTGGTTCAAACTCAACATTTTCTGAAGGGGTCTCCTTCAGATCATTTTCCAGAGGAATAAGAGGAGTCTCGTCCGCTTCCGGGCCCTCATCCGAAGTATTTTTGGCAAACGAAGGTTCTTCTTCAGAAATTTCTTCAGCCAAAAATCGCGTTTTCGCCGCATAGTCATTGATAGGAATCGAGGAAAGAGGCTTTTTTACTGGCAAGGGTTTGTTTTCAGTAAAAGGGGCTTCCTTTTTTTCCTTAAGACTCTCCTGAATTTCCGTAAGGGGAAGCTGGTCCGTATCTTCCATGGAAGCCTTTATTTTTTCATTTTCCTCTTCATTCTGATAAAAAGAGGCCTCTTCCTCCCCTTGGAGGGTAGTATCGACATCCGGACGGTCTAAGTCATCGTGCAGATCCTGGAACCGGTGAAATACCCGGGCAAGGGAAGCCCCCAACCCGTGAAAAATTTCCCCTAGAAGGTGAAAAAAATCCGCTAAGGTCCAATTCATGAGATAGAGAATAAAAAAGAATATGGCCAAAACGCTCAGGCAGAGAATGCCGATCTGTCCAATGAAATGCATGACCCAGAAGCCGAAAAAACCGCCCACCTGACCGGGGCCGGTCACCTTTCTTCCCCATTCCCCTGCCATCTGCATCGAGGTTTTAAATGAGCCTTTCGGAGAAACTTTTGCCCAAACGGCCAGCATAGCGCAGAAAAAAAGCCCCGTGAGATAAGCAATCACTCCCCCGACCTTTTTTCCCCATAAATCCAGCCATTTGATGAAGGTAAGGGCTAGAATAAGAACAGGCACTCCATAGGCAAAGATTCCAAATAGCTGAAAAAGAAAGCCGCCTAAAATATCCCCAAGAAAACCACTCTGATTTTTAAAGTAAATTGACACAGAAATGGCAATAAAAAATAAAATACCCAGAAATAACCAAATCTGTGATTTCTCAGTTTTTGCCGGTTTTCTTTTATTGTTTCTCCCCGTTTTCGTCGTCATGAATCCTCCTCAAAGTCTTTAATTATTATAGCATATTGAGGTCAACATTCAGGGACAATCAGGCGTAACAGAAGAAATGGAAGAAGCCGACACAGCCTTGCTATAAAAAAGGCTGTATCGGAACAAGCCCTTGTCCGGATACAGCCCATCGAATGTTTAGTTAAATGCATAAACTTTGCAAAACTCTAAAACGAAATCCTTAATCTTCTGAAAATTCCTTATGAGAAAGGTTGATTCGCCCCTGATCGTCAATTTCAATCACCTTAACCTTCACGGGATCTCCAATATTGACAACATCCTCCACCTTGTTTACCCGGTGATTGGCAAGCTTAGAAATATGAATCATCCCCTCACGATTGCCCCCGAGGTTAACAAAGGCGCCAAATTTAAGGATTCGAACCACGGTTCCTTCGAAGATATCCCCGACTTCCACGTCTTTAACGATCTCTTCAATGAACTTTTTCGCCCTTTCCGCCGATTCCTGGTCTGCGCCGACAATGGTGATATGGCCATCGTCCTCGGTGTCAATGGAGGCGCCCGTCTTTTCGATAATTTCGTTAATCGTCTTGCCGCCCTTGCCAATGACATCGCGAATCTTTTCAGGGTCAATCATCATAGAAAGAATTCTTGGAGCATAGGGTGAAAGCTCTTTTCTGGGCTCAGGAATGGTTGAATGGATAAGATCCAAAATCTGCATCCGGGCAACCCTAGCCTGCTCTAAGGCTCTTTCCATGACTTCCCGGTCGATTCCTTCCACCTTAATGTCCATCTGAAGGGCGGTAATCCCTTCCCGGGTACCGGCGACCTTAAAGTCCATGTCGCCCAGATGATCCTCCAGCCCTTGAATGTCCGTCAAGACAGAGATGGTCTCTCCCTCTTTAATCAGGCCCATGGCAATGCCAGCTACCGGCGCCTTAATGGGCACTCCTGCATCCATCAAAGCCAGGGTTGAGCCGCAAATGGAAGCCTGGGAGCTGGACCCGTTCGAAGAAAGGACATCCGAAACCACACGGATAGTATAGGGGAAGGTGTCGGAATCGGGCAGAACAGGAAGAAGGGCTCTTTCCGCCAGGTTTCCGTGGCCGATTTCCCTCCGGTTGGGCCCCCGCAGCGGCTTCATATCTCCTACGCAGAAGGGAGGAAAATTGTATTGGTGAAAGTAAGTCTTTACCAGCTCATCAGCATGGAGGCCGTCAATATAAAGGACATCCCGAGGGCCGCCCAGGGTCACCGTAGAAAGGACCTGGGTTTCGCCTCTGGAGAAAAGACCGGAGCCGTGCGTTCGGGGAAGAACCCCTGTCTCGGCGCTCAAAGGACGAACCTGAGTCATGGAGCGTCCATCAACCCTTACCTGATCCTGTGAAATCATCCGGCGCACTTCGTCTCTTTGAATTTCCTCAAAGACGGCCCCGATATCTCCTTTTTCCTGGTCAAAAACATCCCAGTCCGTAGCCTTAAAATGATCGAAGAGATCGTCCCGGATGGCGTTAATGGCTTTTTCTCTTTCATACTTATCCTTGATCTTTAAAGCTTCCAGAACAGGGCCTTCGGCAAAGCGCTTAACTCTTTCCCTGAGCTGATCATCAATCACAGGGGAGGTAAAGGGCATCTTTTCTTTTCCGATTTCACGGGCAATGTCCTTGATAAACCGGCAAATGGCCTGAACTTCCCGGTGACCATAAAGGATTGCTCCCAGCATGACTTCTTCGGAAAGTTCGTTTGCCCCAGCCTCAACCATCGTGATCGCCTCCTCGGTTCCAGCGACCGTTATGTTTAACTCGGACTCTTCCAGCTGATCCTCGGAAGGATTAATGACATATTCTCCGTTTAAATATCCAACAATGACTGCACCAATGGGCCCATGAAAGGGAATATCGGATATCGTTAAGGAAAGGGAGGCTCCGTTCATCGCGCAAATTTCCGGTGCAGCCTCGGGATCGACTGAAAAGACTGTGGAAATGATTTGAACCTCATTCATAAATCCTTCCGGGAAAAGAGGACGAAGAGGCCGGTCCATCTGACGGGAATTTAAGGTGGCTTCAATGGATCCCCGCCCTTCCCTTTTTCCATAGCCACCGGGAATTCGGCCGACAGCATAGAGCTTTTCTTGGTAATTACAGGTCAGCGGGAAAAAGTCCTGACCCTCCCTGGTTGAGCTGGCCCCGACGGCAGTCGTCAAAACCACCGTGTCTTTTGCCCGAATCAGGCATTCGCCGTTCGTTTGCTGGGCAACCTTTCCGATGGTCACATGAAAAGCGTTGTCTGTGACCGGTGAATGGTAATCATATTCATGAATCATTTTTCCTCCTCTAGGTGATCTTCACCCTTCGTATTCAACGAGAATTATTTCGATAATCAAAACATTTCTATTATAGCCTATCTATGGCTCCAATGCTTGATTTTTCAGATAATACCCATCAGAGCTCCGATTTTTCATGGCAGAGGGTCAAAGTGGAGGAAGAGAGAAAAAAAAGACGGTCTGGCCAAAAGGGCAAACCGTCTTTGGAAAAGTCTAAAAATTAGGATCAGGGCCTGGATAAAGAACCGTAAAATCCTTACCCGCGGATTTGAAGCTGCTCAATTAAAGCCCGATACTTTTCAATATCTTTCTTTTTAAGATAATTTAAAAGTCCTGCTCTTTGACCGATGAGCTTATACATCCCCCGGCGGGAAGCCGCATCCTTTTTATGGGTCTTGAGATGATCCGTGAGTTCACGAATGCGCTGGGAAAGCATGGCGACCTGAACCTCAACAGAGCCGGTGTCTTTTTCATCTTTTCCAAATTTAGTAATCAGTTCTAATTTTTCTTCTTTGGTTAACATCTTATTCTCCTTAATTCGCTGGCTTCCAGGAAGGGGAACCATTTCCACAATCTGAGAAGCAGTACCGTACTAGTTTACCACATTAATGGATGCCGGACAAAACATCTGTGATCTTATTTTTTTTTTTTTCTCTTCCTCTCTGGCCCACTTTCGGAGCAAGGCGTCGTCCCGATGAAGCTGGCTGATAAGGGCTTCAGCTGAAGAAAACTGAATCTCTCCTCTTTCATAGCGAAGGAAGCTCAGGGTCACCTCTTCCCCATAGATGTCCTCAGAAAAGTCAAAAAGATGGGTTTCGATTTTAATCTCATCGCCCCCAAAGGTCGGATTGTTTCCAATATCGGTCATCCCATAAAAGGTTTTTCCCTTCACGAGCATCGAAGTCAGATATACTCCGTCTTCCGGAAGGACATAGGGAAAGCGGAGGGAAAGATTTGCAGTAGGAAAGCCAAGAGCACGGCCCCGATTAGCCCCGGCCTGGATGCTGCCATGGATCATATAGGGATAGCCCAACATATCCCGGGCCCTTTCCACATGGCCTACTTTGACTTCATTGCGGATCCGGGTGGAAGAAATTCGGGAGCCCTCATAGAGGACATCGGCAACCACATCTAAGGTATAGCCATATTTTTCTTCCCACCCCTTTAAATCCTGAATTCTTCCCTCAGCCATTTTTCCAAAGGAATAGTCTTTTCCGATCACAATATGGCAGGTGCCAAGCCTCTTTGTTAAAAAATCACGAACAAAGGCCTCCTTATCCATGGACATAAATTCCTTATCAAAGGTTTTTAAAAAGACCCTTTTAACGCCAATATGGTCTAGGAGCTGAATTTTATCCTCCAGGGAGGTCAGCTGCTCTTTCATGGTATGATGGATCTGTTTTTCAGAATGGTCTTTAAAGAGGAAAACCGCTGGAACCATAGAATGGTCCCGGCAATAATTTAGGGACGTCAGAATCATTCTCTGGTGGCCGCGGTGAATGCCATCTAAATTTCCCAAACAGATGGAGACTTCCTCTGAACCTTCATCCGTGGGTAAATCACAGTCAATAACCTTCATTTTCACCTCTCTAAATCCGCAAATACTTTTTTCATCTTCAAAAACTCTTTTTCCTTTGCCCCCAGCCCTAAAAAACCTTTTTCCGTAAAGATCTTATAGAGGCCTTCAAAATTTTCTTCCCCCTTCCAATCCTCCTGCCAGGCAAGGGATCGGCCGTGGAAAGCCGCTTCTGCCTCTTCTCCTTGAAGAAGGATCGAGGGGAAATTTGGGAGGGCATCTTCCATGGGGGTTAGAAGAGAAAAGAGATCTTCTCTTTCCATTGTTTTTAACCGGTTTATAGAAATTGCCTGATCCGTGAAAAAAGGCCCTACTCTTGTCCTTTCCAGGGTCCAAAGAGTTCCGTAGGTTCCGAGTTCGGCAGCCAGGTCTTCGGTCAGTTTTCGAATATAGGTTCCCTTTGAACACTGGCAGTGAAAGGTTAAATCTGTCTCTTATACACATCTCCGAGCCCACGAGACATCTCAGGATCT
>CAMYOR010000078.1 GCA_947278105.1 uncultured Tissierellia bacterium | reverse complement strand
TCAAAGTAGAGGTCTCTCATCCAGGGATAGGTCATGATCTCAAAAAAGCCGCACTGGAAGGCCAGGTATTCATCAATTTTTCGAAGGAGGCCGGCCCGGGGTTGGAGGACCGGTCCGAAAAGGTCCACTTTGGGAGTTTTGAGTTCAAAGTTTTCATAACCGATCATCCGGGCGACTTCTTCCAAGATATCATCCGGAAGGGAGATATCTCCCGTAGAACGCCAGGTCGGGGCAGTTAGCTGTAAGAGATTTCCGCCCTGATTTTCTATTTCAAAGGACAGGGGCTCCAGATATTCCCTCACCTCTTCTTCGCTGGTTTCCTTCCCCAGCCGCCGGGAAAGCCAATCTACGCCAACTTCGACCTTGGCCCTGGAAGTGGGGGTCGGATGGGCGTCTGAATAGTGGATGAGTTTTGAATCCGGAAAAATCTCATGGATCAGCTGGTCGGCAAGGGCCATGGTCGGATCCGCTCTTTGAGTATCAATATCCTTTTCAAAGCGCTGGGAAGCCTCGGTGCGGATTCCATAGGTCTGGGCCGTTTTGCGGATAAAGCCGGGATGAAAGTTGCCGATTTCCAGAACCAGGCCCTTTGTCTTTTCATTGATGGAGTCGAACTTGCCTCCCATACAACCTGCCAGACAGATGGACTTTTCCTGGTCTGCGATCACAAGGTCCCGGTCCTTGAGCTTTAATTGGGTATCATCCAGTAGGGTCATCTCCTCCCCTTCAAAGGCCGGGCGAACGACAATCCCCCCTTGAATATGGGCCTCGTCAAAAGCATGGGTGGGATTTCCATAAGCGCCCATAATATAATTGGTAATATCGACCAGGGCATCCTTGGGACGAATGTCGATCTTCATAAGCCTTGCTGCCATCCATAAGGGGGACTTTCTGAGATCAACATTTTCATATTCAGCGGCGATATACCGGCGGCAGAGCTTCGGATCGGTAATTTTCAGCGGATAAGGCGGAAGCTTTGGCGCCTTCCATTGGGGCATCGGCTTTAAGGGAAGATGGTAGATTGCCGATAGCTCCCTGGCGATCCCATAGTGGGACCAAAGGTCGGGCCGATTCGTCAAGGATTTGTTTTCAATTTCGATAATCCAGTCATCCAAATAAAGGAGAGGGCCGATCATCTCTCCCGGGGCCGGAACCAGATCCGGATAGGTTTTTTTCCACTCCGTAAGGTCGACAATCTCTTTTTCCTCCTTGGGCGGAAAAAGGGTTGCTAAACCAATTTCTGAGGCCCCGCAAATCATCCCGTAAGAAGGCTCTCCCCGAAGGGTCGCCTCTTCGATCAAAACCGGCTCTCCTTCCCCATGCCAAAGGGCCTGGGCTCCCGGCAGGGCGCAAATGACATCATGACCCTCGACGAGGTTTTGCCCCCCGCAGACAATCTGAACGGGCTTTTCTTCTCCAATATCCACAATGCAAAGGGTCAGCTTATCGGCATGGGGATGGGGACGAAGCTCTAAAATTTTCCCAGCGACGATATGGTCATATTTTTTTTGAAGGTCAATGGTATCCTCTACTTCGACGGTTCGCATGGTCAGGTCATAGGAGAGGTCTTCGATGGAAAGATCCAAAGGCAGATCCACATATTCTTTTAACCACTGGTAAGATAATTTCATTTGTCAGGCCCTCCTTAACGGAATTGCTTCAGGAATCGAAGATCACAGGAATGGAAAAGGCGAACGTCTTCTACCCCGTATCGCATCATCACAAGACGGTCTAATCCGATATTAATATAAAATCCGGACCAGATGCGGGGATCAAGCCCGGCTGCCTTTAGGACATTGGGATGGGGAGATCCTCCAGGCATCACTTCCAGCCAGCCTTCATGATGGCAGACCTTGCAGCCCTTTCCTCCGCAAACCTGGCACTGCATATCAATTTCAAATCCGGGTTCAACAAAGGGGAAAAATCCGGCTCTCATCCGAGTTTTGATCGGCCGCCCAAAAACTTTTTCCAAAATGGTATCAATCAAAAGCTGGCCGGAGGCAAAGGAGAAGTCCTTGTCGACAATAAGGGCCTCATATTGGCTAAAGGCCCTTTCATGCTTGGCATCGGTGGTTTCATTGCGAAAGACGCTGCCGGGATAGATGAAGCGGGCGGGCGCCCCATGCTTCTTGAGGTAACGGACAGAGGCTCCGGTGAGATGGGGGCGAAGAGCCAGCCGGTCGCACCCGTGCTTATCTTCTGTGCCCTTAATCCAGTAGGTATCCATGGTTTCCCGGGCAGGGTGGTTACTTGGAAAATTCAGATTATCAAAAATGTACTTTTCGCTGGAAATGTCGTCTTCGGAAAAAATCTCAAAGCCCAAAGAAAGAAAGGCATCATTTAAGTCATAAGCCATCTGCGTGATCGGATGAAGGGCCCCTTGGACCGGAAGCGTTCCCGGACGGGTAAAATCAATTTCCCCGTCAATAACGGAGGCCGATTCGATCAGCTCAACCCTTCTTTCATTAATGGCTTCATAGAGCTTTTGCTTTCCCAGGTTTGCCTGCTGGCCAACCGCTTTCTTTTCTTCTTTTGGCAGGTCCTTCAGGTTCTTTAATACTTCTGTCAGGCTTCCCTTTTTCCCTAGGACCTCCACGCGGATATTATTCAGTTCTTCTTCTGACGAGGCCTCCTGCACCCGGCTTAGGGCATCTTCAATGAGCAGATTTAATTTTTCCAGCATAATCCCTCCTCAGTCCGATCTCATTTTGATCTAGTCAAGCATATTGTGTTGACAATAGTTTTTGCCTGTTTTTCTTATTATAATCCTTTAAGGGCAAAATAACGAAAACTAGCCATTAATATTGAAGCGGAAATGGCCGCATTTAAAGATTCCACCGGCTCGTTCATGGGAATGGACACCCTCTTTTCCAGGGCCTTCTCAAAAGAAGGGCGAAGGCCCTGGCCCTCGTTGCCAATGAGAAGCATCAGGCTTTCGGGGACTTCCAAGGTTCGATAGTCCTCCCCCTCCATATCCGCCCCGTACCAGGGGAGGCATGGGTTCTTTTTTAGGGACAGGGCCTGGTCTTCGCTTAGGGAATAAAGGTCCAGGCGAAACGCTGCTCCCATCGAAGATCGGAGGCATTTTTCATTCTCGACGTCCACACAATCCACCAGAAGGATCGGCCCGAATCCAAAGGCTTCTGCCGAGCGAAGGATTGCCCCGGCGTTTCCCGGATCCTGAATATGATCCAGAAGAATACACTTCCCCTTGATGGCCTTTCCTTCTTCCTCAGAAAAACTTTTTTTCAGACTTCCCTTAATAACAGCCAGGACTCCGTCTGAGGCTTCCATTTGAGAAATTTTGGAAAAAAGGGAATCCGGAAGAACAAAAGCCCGATCAAAAAGCTCATCTAATGGATCCCTTTCGATTTGTCCTCTTTTTATTAAATGGTCCAAAAGCTTGTCTTTTAAAAGATTCGCATCCGACATGCGAAAAATCAAGGTTTCCAGCTCAAGACCCGCCAAAAGGGCTTCTGCCGTAAGTTTTCGGCTTTCTACCAAAAAGGCCCCTTCCTTTTTTCTTCCCCTGGGAGTAAGAAGCTGTTTCCATCCCTTATATTTTATATTTTGAGCCGATTCAATGGAGCGCATCATCTTTTCCCTTTCTGAAAATTTTCAGAACTTTCTCAGATATTCAAATTATATTCAGAAAATCTCCTCCAGGCAATCTTTCTCCTTGACAGGGTCTCCGGCAAACCTTATACTAAGCAAGTGAAGTAGAGCTCCCACTCTCACCGACGGCTGCGAGACGATCGGTTATTCTTAAATGGCAAGGGAAGAATTTCCTGACCTTATGAGGACAGTGGGCGCTTGCCCGCTTTTTTTATACTTGTAAGATATTGGGAGGTGCGCTATTAAAGAATTGGCAATTAATGAGGAAATCCGGGCTAAAAGTGTCCGCCTCATTGATGATGACGGTGAACAAGTCGGGATTTTTTCCATCGAGGAAGCCCTGGCTATGGCAGAGGAAAAATCAGTTGACCTTGTCCTGATGGCCCCCAGTGCCAAGCCCCCTGTGGCCAAGCTCATGGATTATGGCAAATACCGGTACGACACCTTAAAAAAGCAAAAAGAACAGCGCAAAAAGCAGAAGATGAAAGAAACTCGCGAAATGCGCTTTTCCCCAAGGATTGATTCTCACGATCTGGAAACCAAATCCAATAAGATTCGGGAAATTCTGGAGGATGGGGATGATGTCAAGGTCACGGTTCGTTTCCGCGGCCGAGAAATGGGCCACACCATCCAGGGCGAAAAAGTTCTGGAAGATTTAGTCAAAATCTTAGGTGATGTCTGTGTGGTCGACAAAAAGCCAAAAATGGAAGGCCGGAATATGGTCATGGTCTTGAACCCTAATCCGGATACGCAAGGAGGAAATGATGGCGAACAAAATTAAAATGAAAACACATCGCGCTTCTGCGAAGCGCTTTAAGCGTACGGGTTCCGGCAAATTAAAGCGCTGGCACGCCGGCATGAACCATATCACTGGGCATCTGGCTCAAAAGACCATTCGTAAGCTTCGCAAGAGCACAGTGGTGGATAAGAGCGATATGAAACGCATTGATCAGATGCTGCCTCGTTAAGACTTTTAGGATGGAGAGAAATTATGGCAAGAGTAAAGGGCGGAGTCAACGCCAAAAAAAATCATAAGAAAATCCTTAAGCAAGCGAAGGGTTATTATGGTTCCAAGCATACTTTATTTCGGACAGCAAAACAGGCTGTCATTAAATCTTTAAGCTATTCCTATGTTGGACGTAAGCAGCGCAAACGCCAATTCCGCCGTCTCTGGATTGCAAGAATCAATGCTGCCTGCCGGGCCAACGGAATTAACTATTCGACCTTTATGCATGGTCTTAAAGAGAAAGATATCAACCTCAATCGCAAGGTTTTATCGGAGATGGCAATCCAACAGCCGGAAAATTTTAAAAATTTAGTTGAAATGGTTAAATAATCATCAGCGGACGGTTGATAGAAAAGTTTGAGAAAAAAAGGAACCTTAAGGGGCATTCACTTAGGGATTTAATTCCTAAATAATTATCGGCGTAATCGGCAGCAATACTGGTTACGCCGATTTTATTTATGGAGTGGAATATCAACTCCATCGATGTAATTCCATTGTATCCATATGGTTTGTTTCTTGGTTCTTGTTCCTGCTATCTTTTCAGATTTTTCAACATAAATCTTGTCGACAAAGGTGACTTTTTAATGTGCTATATGCCAGTGCAGTTAGGTCTTTATATCGTTGATATATTCACAAAATCGTGATAGTTTGAATTAAGAAAATAAAGCGGAAGGCATCTGTATAGCTTTACACTGCACGCCCAATGATATTTTGGAATTTATAGCAGAGGAAAAATCGAAATGATTAATATAAGAAAACTTGAATCAGAATTATGGGAATC
>CAMYOR010000077.1 GCA_947278105.1 uncultured Tissierellia bacterium | reverse complement strand
GTATTGCCCTGTATTTTGAGTCTCATTCTAATTAGATATAAGCCCGGTTTTTAATTATTTTGTGGTTTTGAGTAAGGGTTTAAACACCCGTTTTTCTTGGTAAAATCCCTTCTCTGTCTGAAAAATACCAGTCAAAGGAAGCTTTGTCAAATTTTTTTCCGGCGCCCAATACCTGATAAAATGAAGGCATACAAAAAGAACCGCCATGATCAGGCAAAAGGTTTTCTCACTTTCAGGAAATGTTAAGCATTAGGAGGTTTTATGGAAGACTTTATTTTTCACGTTCCAACGAAAATTATCTTTGGAAGAAACGACATGAGTAAGCTAGGAGGCGAAATTCGAAAATTTGGAGGAACAAAGGTCCTTCTCGTCTATGGAAAAAGCTCCATAAAAAAAATGGGGCTCTATGACAAGGTCGTGGACGCCCTAAGAAATGGAGGGCTTCCCTTTGAAGAGCTCTCTGGCGTTCAGGCCAATCCCCGGGTCTCCAAGGCCAGGGAGGGCGTTCGCCTATGCAAAGAAAAGGGCTGCGATTTTCTCCTTGCTGTGGGCGGGGGGTCTACCATTGATTGTACAAAGCTCATTGCAGCCGCTTATTATGTGGACGAGGATCCCTGGGACATTGTCCTTAAAAAAGTCAAGGCCGAAAAGGCGCTTCCCATTGGAACCATCCTGACTCTTTCAGCGACTGGATCGGAAATGGACAAGGCCTCGGTGATTACTAATGAAGAAACACGGGAAAAGCTAGGCTGGGCTTCCAAGGCAGTTCTTCCCAAGTTTTCCTATTTAAATCCGGAAAATACCTTTACTGTTTCTGCCCGACAGACTGCGGCCGGGACAGCCGATATCATGTCTCACATCATGGAAAATTATTTTTCGGTGGATGATTCGGCCTTTGTACAGGACTCTCTCTCAGAGGGGCTTTTGAGAACCTGTCTAAAATACGGAAAAGTTGCGGTAAAAGAGCCAGATAATTATGAGGCAAGGGCGAATTTGATGTGGGCCGGTTCCTGGGCAATCAACGGTCTTGTGGAGGAGGGGAAAACCCAGGCCTGGTCTGT
This sequence comes from uncultured Tissierellia bacterium, assembly GCA_947278105.1. GTDB lineage: Bacteria > Bacillota > Clostridia > Tissierellales > Peptoniphilaceae > CABTZP01. The sequence goes on along the minus strand of CAMYOR010000077.1, from coordinate 4,362 downwards.
TCACCCCATCGAACATGAGCTCTCTGCTCAATACGACATCACCCATGGGGTTGGCCTTGCTATCATTACCCCCCGGTGGTTGAAATATGTATTAAATAGTCAGACCGTGACGAAAATCTCACGTTTTGGCCGGGTCGTCTTTGGACTGGAGGCCAAAGACCCCTATGAAAATGCCATTCGGGCCATTGAGTACCTCTACCAGTACTTTGAAAAAGAGCTCCACATTCCCATGACTTTAAAGGAACTGGATATTGACGATTCTCTTCTGGAAAAAATGGCAAAGGATACCATTTTCCACCACCATGGCACCATCCAGGGCTTCCAGCCCCTGGGCGAATTCGATGTCCTGGAAATTCTGCGGGCCTGCCTGGAAGAAGGGATTGATTAAATCGGGAAAAGATAAAAAATTTTTTAAGTCCTCTTTAATCATTAGAGGGCATCTTCCTCCAAACTTTGGATTTGAGGATTTGCCTGAGTGCTGACCCGGATGGTTTTAAATTCTTTATAATAGACCATTCCGGGTTTGGCCCCCTTGGCCTTATAGACATTCTTTTTTTCCGTATAGTCCACTTCTACCGAAGGTTCTGTCCGATGGGAGGAGAATTTCGCTGCAAGAAAGGCGGCGGCTTCGAGGTCTTCTTTTTGAGGAGATTTTCCTCCGGTAAAGAGGATGACATGGGAGCCGGGGATGGTCTTGGCATGGAAGAAATAATCATCTTTTCCCGCTTCTTTTAAAGTCAGCTGATCATTTTGCCGGTTATTTCGTCCCACAAAAATGGGAAAACCATGGGGACTTAGAAATTTTCGGGGGGAGAGGGCCTTCGGATTTTTCTCTTTTTTCTTTTGGCCGGCCCCTGTTTTTTTGATCAGTCCCTCTTCCTTCATCTCATTTTTAATTTCCTCCAGATCTTCCAGCTGGTCGGCCTGGTTTAACATGACGGCCACCTGCCTTAAATACCGGAGCTGGTTTTCCATCTTTGGGATTTGCAGGCTTAAGAGCTTGTTGGCTGTTTTTAACTTGGAATACTTATGATAGCGAAATTCCACATTTTCCCAGGGGCTTTTTCGGGGATCCAAAAGGACCTTCCGCTCTTCGCCCCCTCGGAAAAAATCATGGACTTCAATCTCTTTTTGCCCCTTCTTCATCCGGTAAAGCTCAGCGGAAAGAAGGTCGGCCTCTTCTTTTATCTGATCCCGAGTCAGGGTCTTTTCGTAGTCCTTTTCCAGCCTTAACTTCTTTTTTTCCAGCCTTTCGATTTCCTTTTGGAGGATCTGAAGAAGGGCGGCTTTTTTTTGTCCCAGCTTATCATCCTTTCCCTCATAGGATAGGAAAAGATCAATGAGGTAAGAGAGGGAGGGATCCGCCCCATCTCTCTTTCCCAGATGATAGAGGGGAAAGGGGTAGAAGGCCCCCTGGGGAGGGGAGTAATAGGAGGGATCAAATTTTCCCTCTCGGATGGCAATAATCCAATCCTGAAGGGCCTGGTCCAGCCTTTGTATCTCTTCCTTCCTTAAATTTTCGATAGTCATGTCGGGGTCTATTCCCGCCCGAAAGGCAAGTTCCCGGGCCGCCAGGGGAGAGAATCCGGTCAGCTTCTGGATAAAAATTTTATTAACCTGGGCCTTAGGGCTCATCTCTCGGATCAGCTCTTCCACATGAACCTCTTCTTCTAAAATTTCAATTTTATCGGCCGGAAAAACCGAATAGACCGAACCCGGATAAACCTGGCGAACCCGAGACATTCCTCCGCTGACCCTTTGGATGGCATCCAGGACAATATTTTCCTGGTTGACTAAAATGAGGTTGGAATACCGGCCCATAAATTCACAGTAGAGGTACTTGATTTCTGGATCCCCCATCTCATTGCGGGTTTCAAAGCCAATCCGAAGGGTCCGATCCATACCCAGCTGGGTGATTTCTGTAATTTTTCCCTGACCCAGATGCTTTCGAAGAACCATGACAAAATTGGGCGGGGTCTTCGGATTTTCATAGGTTCGGCCGCTCAGACAGAGAAGGGCCTTCGAAGGGTCGGAGGAAATATAGAGGACCTGGTTGGTTCGGTGAGCATAAATATTCATTGTGAGGGTATGAGGCCCGATCTGATTGATCTTTTTGACGTGCCCATCCACAATTTTTTTATTTAACTCCAGGACAAGGGCTCGGCAGGTAATTCCATCAAATTTCATTGTTTGCTCCTTTGTTTTTCCCATTATATCACGGCCAGGGCCGGGACCCCTTGTAATCCCGGGGGAAAATATATTATTCTATAATATACGCTATAAAATAAAGAAGAAGACCAATGCTTTTTGTTTTCAGGATTTGCCGCAAGATCCGCACAGGGGATCTTAAGGAGGGTTTATGTATTCCATGACGGGCTATGGAAAGGCCTCGGGGTCGGACGGGATCAGGCGCTATGAACTGGAGGTTCGAACGGTGAACCACCGGTACCTGGACCTAAACATTCGCCTTCCGGACTCTCTCATTTTTCTAGAGGGTCAAATCAGGAGAAAAGCCGAAGAAGCTCTGAACCGAGGAAGGGTGGATATTTATTTAAAGGACCTTTCCGACAAAGACGAGAATTCCATCAAGCTTGAAAAAGGCGCTCTAAAAGGCCTCCTTCAACAGCTTGGGGACTTTATTGAGGAAAATGCCAAAGAAGGAATACCCCTTAAGCCCTTTGCGCCTTCCTTGGAGCTTTTGCTTCTGGTGCCGGGCATGATTGATCAAAGGGACGCTGACATCGACCAGGAAAAGGCCCAAGCCCTTATTGACCAGGTCCTGACCAAGGCCTTAGAGGAGTGTCAGATCAGCCGTCGGGAGGAAGGACAAAGACTTTCGAAAAATCTTGAAGAAAAGCTGTCCAAACTAAAAGCCGTCCATGGTAAGATCAGTCAGAGGGAGCCGGACCTACTTCGGGAAGAAAGAGAGCGAATGGATCAGCGGGTCCAGGAGATCCTTCAAGACCGGACCCTCATTGACCCGGCAAGGCTTGAAAATGAGATGGCCATCTATGCTTCAAAGGCTGCCATTGATGAAGAACTGGTCCGCCTGCAAAGCCATTTTACTGCCTTGGAAAAAGCAATGAATGAGGATAAACCCATGGGCAAGACCATGGACTTTATTGTTCAGGAGATGAATCGGGAGGTCAATACCATTAGTTCGAAGTCCAATGATGGATCGATTCGCTCTCTGGTCATTGAAGCGAAGACAATCATTGAACAAATCCGTCAGCAGGTGCAAAACGTCGAATAGAGAGATAAAATCAAGAGAGGATAACCATGGGAAAGCAGGGACATTTAATTGTAATTTCCGGCCCTTCGGGTGTGGGCAAGGGTACAATTGTTGATGAGCTCATTCGGCAAAATCCAGAACTTAGGATCAGCATCTCGGCCACCACTCGTAATAAAAGGCCCCGGGAATTGGACGGGAAAAATTACTTTTTCCTGACCGAGGACCAGTTCAGCCAGATGATTGACGAAGGAGAATTGATCGAGTACGCCAAAGTCCATGGACATTATTATGGGACCCCGAAAAAGTTTGTCGAAGATCAGATTCAGCTGGGCCACGATGTGATCCTGGAAATTGATGTTCAGGGGGCTGAGCAGGTTCGCAAGAATTTTAAAGGAGGGGTTCAGATTTTTATCCTTCCTCCCCACAAGGAGGACCTGGTTTCCAGGATTCACCACCGGGGGGCGGAAACCGAGGAAGAAATTGCCATCCGCATGAAGACTGCGGAAGAAGAGATCAAAAAAATGGTTGACTATGACTATGCCGTCATTAACGATCAGGTGCCGGAATGCGCACAAAAGATTTTGCATATTTTGGATGCGGAAAATCTTCGCGTAAACCAGCAGTTAATGGAAAAGTATTGGAGGCAGTTCCATGATTAATCCGTCATTTCAAAAGCTTTCTGAAATCTCTGAAAGTCGTTACGAAATTTGCGTTATGTGTATGAAAAGGGCCAGACTTTTAATTGACCGTTCTAAGCCCCTGATCAAGACCGACGCTCACAAACCGGTCACTCAGGCCTTAGAGGAGATCATGGCCGGAAAAATTCACAGCTGTGACCCGGGAATGGCTCCTTCTTCTGTGCAGGAAAAGCTTTTAAAAGAAGAGGAAGGCCTCCTGGAAGAGGGGATGGAATCCGGCTCTGAGGAAAATTCTCCGAAGGAGGATCTTTCAGAAGTAAGCGAAAAAGAGGAAGAAGAATCCCAAAGGGGTTCAGACAAGGAGCAAAACCCATGAAGTCCATCCATGGAAAAAGAATACTGATCGGGGTTTCCGGGGGCATCGCCATCTACAAAACCCTTTCCCTGATATCCCTCTTAACGAAGGCCGGAGCAGACTGCAGGGTACTGATG
>CAMYOR010000076.1 GCA_947278105.1 uncultured Tissierellia bacterium | reverse complement strand
GGGTAGGACCCAACCCCGAGTTTAAGATACTGGGAGAAGATGTCGGAGGAAGAAGACTGCATGGCCCCAATTTGCTGGTAGATGAACTGAATTTTCGCAATGATCGGATCGGCCTCCGCCACGGTCAAAACCCGGCCTCCGTTTAAGCTATTGGCTAAGAGCCCCAAAAACATATTGCCAGAATTCGACTTGTTGGGATCGGTCGTATCGATAAAGACATTTCCATAAAGCTGCGGAAGGCCGAGATCTGCCCATTTTGTCCCTTTTACGATTAGAGCGGAAAGCTTTTCCATATCGACATAGGAAGTTCCTTCACTTTCACTGACGATTTCTTCTTTTTTTAGGGCATCAACCACCATTTTTCTGGAATAGAGGACGATCGGTGTGTTAAAGACCAGGTCTTCTTGGACATAGGCCCCTCCTTCTTTTTTATAGAGTTCCAGGGCCAGCTGGCTGGAGGGGAAAAGATAGTCATAATTTTTTTTATTGCCTGATTGTGCTGTTTCTCGAACCATGGCGAAGGACCCGGCCTTCCGGTAATCCATCCTGAGCCGGAATTTTTTTTCTACCATTTTTTTGAAATCCGGGCTTTCCAGGAGGCCGATTTTTTCTCCCCCTAAAAGACCATTAAGATTCGCTTCTTTCAGCGGGTGGGGAAAAAATTTTGCATAGATCAAAGTAATGACAATGACAAGGGAAAGGATGATTAAACCGATTGCCTTTCCTTTATTGCTCTTCATTATTGGTTCTTCCTCCTCCTAATTTGACGGTTTTTTCTAGGAGCTCCGACTGGGCTTCCAGCTCCATGATTGTATGTTTATGGTAGGAATCCCTTTGTCGGGCAAAAATATCCTGAAGATAGTCCATGGATTCAGAGGTGTTTTCCTCTACCTTTTTCCATTGATCCAAGGACAGGTGAGAGTCTTGAAGGTTAAGATAATTGGAAAGAATATCCTTGGAAGTTCCCAGATAATACGAGAGAAAATGCTCACTGCGGGATAAGAGCTGGGGCTCTTGGGAGAGGACTTTTATAATATCCTCTCCGGACCCTAAGAGTTCTCTTGCTTTGGAGGATATTTTTTGATCTTGTATTTTCGGCAGGGAGTTCTTAAGATCGGTCAGGTCAACTTCAGCCTGCTCGTAGATCTGAGCCAGTCTTTGTCCCTGATCCAGCTCGTCGACGGGGATATCTCCAATTTTTTCTACGGGCTGGAGGACGAAACCAAGACCTACGAAAGTAAGAAGAGAAAGGAGAATGCAAATCCACAGACTCCAGCTGAGGTTAAAAAGGATGAGAAACACGATGGATCCTCCAATGCCGCTGATCACAGAAACCCGATTTTGTTTTTGACGGTTCATCAGTTGTACCCCCTCACACTGCGGAAGGCCTCGGTTAAATTCTCCTGTCCGTTAAAGACCCGGGCGTGGGTAAAGTTTGCGAGATTTTCGAGCTCTTCTTCGCTGGAACCGCCAAATTGAATGGAAAAAATCGGAATATCCAGCTGGTAGGTCTGATATTTTTCACTGAACTCTTCAAAAGCCATATCCCCATTGGCCATCCCATCGGTCAAAAGCACAATTGCCGGGAAATAATCTTTTGTGATCCGAGGCACCTTGGAAAGTTCCTCCATCGCCCGGGCGGCGGCCTCGTAAAGAGAGGTGCTTCCGCCGAGCCGGGTTTTTTCTGCCATCTTAGCCAGGCTGGAAAGATCTGAGCCCTCCGCCATCTTCACGTCAATGACCTCGCTGGAAAAGGGAATAAAGAGGGTGCGGTCCCGGCTGGTGCCCATGAGCATATTTTTTTTGGCATTTTCTGGAATCCAGATTTCTCTGAGGGCTCGGATCATGTTTTCATATCGGTTGCCCCGCATGGAGCCCGAATAATCCAAAACGTAAGCGGTATAGGCCGGTTTTTTAAAGGAGGTCTGGTAAAGAGAGAGGGCTTGGCGGATTACCTCAGCTTGAGGAAAGCGAATCGGGGAGAGAGTTCGATCGACATCAATTCCCCATTCTTTTTTGTAGGGATCCCGATTTTTGTCTCTGACTTTTCCGTAAGCATTTCTTTTTCCGGTGCTTTCAATAAAAGATTGGCCCTGATCCGAGAGAATAAAGTCCTGGAAGGAAAGGAAGATTTCTTCTTTTTTGGGATTATCCCGGTCGACATAGGCCAGGGGTGAGTCTGAAATCGAAAGGCCATCGACCGGATAGACAGCATAAAGCGGTTCTTTTCCCTGTTTTTCCAGTTCCTTGTTTGTCTGGATGATCAGCTGTTCGTAATTAACCATGGCATCATAATTGCCCATAAGAAAAAGGTCAACCAGCCAGTTTGAGGAACCGGACGACCGGTTTACTCCAGAAAGGAGTTGAGTGATCTTTTCTTGCAAAATGGGGTCTTTCAAGTCCTGAGAGGTCAGTCCCGATTGGGCATCTTTCGAGAGGGAAGTGAGGAAAGCCAGATAAGCAGAAGCTCCAGAGTTAGACTGGGTGGATGAAGTCATGGCAAAGTGAAGTTTTCCATCGGCGATCGCCCTTGAAATTTCCTCAATTTTTACGTCATTGCGTCCGATAAAGCCCAATTCCTGGGCAAGGGACCTGCGGATTCCAAAAATAACAGGGGTGAAGGCAACCGTTTTTGTATGCTTGAGGAGGTGGTCCTGGTCGCCCATATTAAGCCAGATGGACGAAGCAGGCCAAAGACCGTCATAAGGAGGGCTCCCAGACTCAAGTATCCGCATCATATCCAGAGAACCCATGTAATCGATTGAGATTTTATGACCGGTTTTTTTAGCAAAGTCCTCCACCAGAGGCTCAAGGACCTTGTTTTCTGAACCGGCAGCGATCGTAAAGGCTTCGCCTCGGCCGTTTTGGGTGATAAAGCCTTTCTTCGATGGGCCCTCCCCTTGGCCCGGACCCTCCTCGGCGGCTCCACAGGCAGAAAGAACCAGAAGCAGACCAGCGAGAAAGAAAGGAAGAAAACGACGGATTTTGACCATAGCATTGACCTCCTGAAAAAGTCGTTTGAAAGAAAAAAGAACAAGGAAAAGTCCCTCCGTGTTTTATTATTATAACTGAACTAGAAAAAATTCATCTGGAAAGGAGGAAAAAAAGAAGAATAAAAATGGGCATTTTTGAAGGTTTTTCAACGATTTTACTCTAAATTTTTCTAAAATTTACATGGGGGCGAAGACATAATTTTATGCAAAAAAAATTAAAAAAAGATAAAATAAAAAGGAAAATCATAAAACTATTATCCTTAATATTAAGAATATAAAGGAGATCAGGATGAGAAAAGAAAAATTTGTCAGCTATCATTTTGTCAAGAGCGAAGATCTGAACCATCATGGCACCTTATTTGCCGGTCGGGCTGCAGAGTGGTTTGTGGAGACGGGCCTGATGACGACCTCATTTTATGTACCTGCAGATAATATTGTCATGGTTAATATCCATCAGATGAGCTTTTATCAGCCCATCCATCTGGGCGATTTAATCCGCTGCACCGGGGAGGTCGTCCTGGCGGGCAGAACCAGTTTTATGGTTTATCTTCGCTTTGAAGTTCAAGGGGAACTTCGAGTCGAAGGATTTATCCGCTATGTCAATGTTGATGAGAACGGCAAATCCTTTCCCCATCAGATCCAGCTGGATCTTACGGACCCGGAGATTATCGAGCTCAATCAAAAGGCCAGGAAATTTTTGGAAAAATAGGGTAGGGAAAATCAGTCTCTTTTTTGGCCTTTTATTTCATAGAATTTTTCGATCGTCCTACAGGGCCTCCAGGCGGATTTGATCTGTCCATGTGAGGTCCTTTCGCATTTTACAAAGTTCTTCCAGAAGGCGAATCCGGAAGGAGAAAAGGTCGGATTCTCCTTCCGCACGCTCTGCGCTGATATTTAAAAGTGAGACCCCTCCGATCGCAGAAAGGAGAGGATCCAGCCCCCTTGCCATAAGAACGGCGCTCAGGGCGCCGACCATATCTCCGGTTCCCGTGATCCAATCCAGCCGAGGGCTTCCATTTTTTAAAAGGAAAAAGCCATCCGGACCCGCAACCATATCCACCTCCCCGGTAGCAAGGTAGGTTTTCCCAGACTCTCGGGCGAGCTTTTTCAGGGCCCCGGCAAGCTCCCTTTTACTTTCCTTCTCCTTATCTTCATCTGTGACATCGACCCCTCCAGCCTTGGTTTTGAGCCGGCAGAGCGCCCTCATTTCGCTGTAATTGCCCTTGATTAGACCGGGGCCTTTTTCAATGACCTCCTCAATGGTTTTTCTGCGGAAGGCCGAAGCGCCTATGCCGACGCAATCCAGGACGACGGGCTTTCCTTCCCGGAGGTAGGTCTCCGCCGCCAATTTCATCCCCTCGGCCCGAATCGGGGTCAACTGTCCTGTGTTTAGGAAAAGGGTTTGGCAGGATCTGGCGATTTCCTCCATTTCCTGGGGGGCATAGGCCATAAAGGGTCGGGCTCCGGATAAAAGAATAAGATTGGCCAGAAGCTCGCTGGTGATGTCGTTGGTAATGCAATGGACTAGGGGGACCTTCTCGGATTGGAAGGCTTCTTGGATTTTTTTTAGGTCGATCTGCATGATGTAAAAACCTCCGATGGGTTTTCAAGTCGGTAAGGGATAACAAAGGGACTCAATGATTGAGGGACGCCTTTTTTACAGGTTAACAGATAAAGAAAAGCCTGCAAAGCGAAAGTAAATTTTGAAGATTGACTTACCGAATTTCTAGGGAAGAGGTAAAATTTGAACCAGGGAAATGGATGTAAAAGAATGTTTTGAAGAAGGGACAGGAGGGAAAAATGTCGCAAGCAGTCATTTTTATTGCCGATGGAACGGAAGAGTGTGAAGCTATTACCATTGTGGACTTACTGCGCAGGGCAGGGATCGATCTAAAAACTGTCGCTGTGAAAGAAGGGGGCGAGCGGACGATTCTAAGCTCCCATCAGGTTCTCCTGACTTGTGATGAATCGATAAAAACTTATGTCCCGAGTGAGGAAGAATATTTGATTATTCCGGGAGGGATGGCCGGAGTCAGCGCGATGAAAAAAAGTGAAAAGCTTTCCCAGATCCTTTTACAGCAGGCCAAGGAGAACCGGTGCTTGGCAGCGATTTGCGCAGGGCCTACCGTTCTTGGCGGCCTTGGCCTTTTGAAGGGGAAAGAATCCACCTGCTATCCAGGATGTGAAAAGAATTTGGGCAAGGGAGTAAAATACGAGAAGGAAGGCGTAATTTCCGATGGGAAGATCATCACCGGAGAGGCCCTGGGTTCAGCCATTCCCTTTGCCCTTTGTTTGATTGAGCAGATGAAGGGGAAGGAGGCGGCGCAAAGGATTGCTGATCAGATCGTTTTCCGTCAGTAAAAGGAAATTTTCAAGGGGGATTATATGGAGAAAAGAGATTGCATTGCTCTTTATGAGGATTATCAAAGGGAAAAGCTGGCTTTAAAT
>CAMYOR010000075.1 GCA_947278105.1 uncultured Tissierellia bacterium | reverse complement strand
GCATACGACCCTTCACCTGCTCTATTCACGGTTCTGGCATAAATTCCTTTATGATATTGGCGTTGTCTCAACTCCGGAGCCCTACATGAGAAGGACTTCTCATGGCCTGATTCTGGGGGAAAATGGAGAAAAAATGTCGAAATCCAGGGGCAATGTCGTAAACCCCGACGATATCGTCAAAGAGTTTGGGGCGGACACCCTGAGAACCTATGAAATGTTTATTGGCGACTTTGCCCAGAATGCCTATTGGACGGAAAAGGGCGTCCAGGGCTGTCGTAAATTCCTGGAAAGGGTTTGGGCCATGCAAGACCTGGTGGTCGATGAAAAAGAGACCTCAGAAGCGATGGAAAGATTAACCCATCAGACCATCAAAAAGGTTTCTGAAGATTATGAAAACCTCAAGTTTAATACCGCCATTGCCCAGCTGATGACTTTTTCGAATGAAGCTCGGAAGGAAGGAAGGCTGACCCGGAGAGAATGGGAGCTTTATCTGACCCTCCTTAATCCGGTCGCTCCTCATATTACCGAAGAGCTTTGGGAGCTTGCCGGCTTCGAGGGCCATATCGCAACTGATGCCCATTGGCCGGACTACGATGAAGAAAAGCTGGTCGGAGACTGGATTACTATGCCTGTACAGATCAACGGTAAGGTAAGAGGTAAAGTCACCATCGCCCCTGATGCGGATCAGGAGACCGTCATTTCCGCCGCTAGGAAAGATGAAGGCGTACAAAGACATATCGAGGGCAAAAAGCTCATAAAGGTGATTTTCGTGCCTGGAAAAATCCTCAATATCGTAGTAAAATAATCGTAGTTTAAATTTACAAACCTATTGAAAAGGCGGGTTTTTGAGCTTTTAGAATTCAGGTAAATATGAAATTAACAACCAGAAGCAGATATGGACTGCGGGCCATGACCTATATCGCTGCGAACAGCGGAGAAATTCCCATTCCGGTCACAGAAGTCGCTGAAGCCATGAACCTATCCGTCGACTATTTGGAACAGCTGGTGAGGGTCCTGAAAAAGGGCAATTTTCTGGAGAGTCTGCGCGGAGTGAAGGGGGGCTATCAGCTAACCCGTCCCGCCAAGGATATTAAGGTTATTGATCTTTTGAACACCTTGGAGGGGCCCCTGTGGCTTGCGGATTGCACCCAGACCGGGGACTGCCCCGCAGGCAATCAAAATTGTCCGACTCGTCTTTTAATCCGCCGAATGAGCCAGGCGATCTATGAGGAGCTAAAAGACGATACCCTCCAGGATATGGTAGATGTTTATCTGGCCGTTTAAAAAACAAGGCTGCCCCCAAAGCCTATAAAAATGAAGAAGAACGACCGTCAAGGAAGAACCGCTTGACGGTCGTTTTTGTATCCCAGAAGAAGGGGCTTTGGGGTACGCTTCGCTTTAAGTCTGCTACCGGAGCCGTCGTGAACCGCAACCTTGCAAGTTGATCAGCAAAGGTGGAGTGGTGTTGGTGAAGTACCCGGCCAATAAAGTTGAAAAAAGTTGTTTTGGCCGATAACCGAGTAGGTAAAAGTTCAAAGCAGCCAGAAGATTTTTCATGATTTTATCGGGCTTTATCTAATCTGCTTGTGTTTTTCCTCTTCTTAAAACCCTATTCATTTCGTTCTAACAAATTATCGGTATCCTATCTTTTGTTCGTGAGGAAAGGGCCTCACCAAAATCAGAAGTCACATACGATTAGAAAAAAGAGGAAACGATGGAGGTTTCTATGAGAGAGAAAAAGAAAAGTTTTGCATGGGTCGCCTTGTTCCTGGCCCTGGTCATGATCTTTACCGCCTGCGGTAGTTCTGCTCCAAAAGAAGAGGAGACATCTGGCCAATCTAGTCCGGCTTCCTCCTCTCAAAAACAGGCCAGCCAATCGCAGCAGGGCCAGGCGGAGACCAAAAAGGAAGATGCCAATGGGAAAGTCAGCCTGGTTTTTTGGCATGGAATGGGAGGAGAACCCGGAAAGGCTCTGAAAAAATTAGTAGATCAGTACAATTCCTCCCAAGACAAGGTTTTTGTTCAGGAAAGCTATCAGGGCTCTTATGACGATACTCTCACAAAGCTTAGAGCCACAGCTTCCGGCGCAAGCGTCGGCGCAGATCTCGTCCAGATTTATGATTTAGGAACCGCCTTCATGAGCAAGTCCGGCCTGATCAAATCCATGCAGGATTACATTGACAAAGATAAGTACGATATCTCGAAACTGGAAGAGAACTGCTTGGCTTATTACACCTTGGATGGGAAGCTTAACTCCATGCCCTTTAACTCCTCCACTCCGATCCTTTATTACAATGCGGACCTGTTGAAGAAGGCCGGCATAGACAAGGTCCCCACCAACATGAAAGAAATTTTTGCCCTGAAAGATAAGCTTAAAGCCGCTGGTGCGGAGACCCCCATCGCCTTTGATATTTACGGCTGGTATATGGAACAGTGGTTTTCGAAGATGGAAAAACCCCTGTATGACCAAGGAAATGGTCGTCAGGGGACCCCGACAAAAGCATTATTTGATGAAAATGGCGGCATGGATAAAATTCTTACCATGTGGAAAACAGCCATTGATGACAAGATCATTGTGAACACCGGCCGGGAAGGAGCCCAGTCCGCTGCCGAAGCCGCCTTTGTTTCCGGGAAAACAGCAATGACTCTCGCTTCTACGGCAAGCCTTTCCACCATTTTAAAGGAAGTCGGTGACCGCTTTACTGTAGGAACAGCCTATTATCCGGGAATTGACGAACAAGATAAGGGCGGTGTCTCCATTGGAGGAGCATCTCTTTGGATGATCGACAGTGGCGATCAGGCGAAAATGGATGCCTGCTGGGACTTTATCAAATTCCTGATGAAACCGGAGAGCCAGGCCCAATGGAATGCAGAAACCGGTTACTTCCCAGTCAATAAAGACGCTCACAATACGGATATCTTTAAAAACAACATTAAAACTTTCCCTCAGTTTGAAACAGCCATCAATCAGCTCCATGATTCCACCCCTGCCAACCAGGGCGCTCTTTCTGGCGTCAACCAGGAGTCCCGCCAGATCATGGAAGGGGAAGTCGAATCTCTGCTCAACAACAAGCAGGATAAGGCCGCAGCAATTAAAAATATGGCAGATAAGATCAACAAAGCTTTAACGGATTACAATGCAGCAAACAAGGGAAAATAAAAAGACCAGCTGAACCACCTACATATTCAATAAAAGAAAACTGGCTTAAGGGCAACTTTTAAGCCAGTTTTTTTGAAAGGAGTCAAAATGGAGAGTGAACCGAAGATCCTTATCCCTCCAAAAAAAAATTTGGCAGAGTTGCTTTCGCCATATCTTTACCTTTTTCCCGCCCTTCTTATCCTAGGAATTTTCATGTTTTATCCCTTTGTAGAAACCCTCATCCGGGCCACCTACCTGACGGATTCCTTTGGAAAAAATGCCCAATTCCTCGGATTGGGCAATTACAAGGAGCTTTTTACATCCCCGGCCTTTTAGAACAGTATGTCTGTCTCCTTTAAGTTCGTTTTTATCGTCTGCATTTCTGGTATTTTAATGGGCTTTCTCACCGCCCTCCTTTGCCAAAAATCTTTTCCGGGCATTCGATTTTTTTCCACCAGCTATGCCATGCCCATGGCGATCGCCTCTGCCGGGATGGCCATGATTTTTGGGGTCATGCTGGACCCCTCCATCGGAATCGTAAACTCGATTTTTAACTACGCAGGAAACATTTTAGCGGACAGCGAACTGGCCCTGATCTGCGTTGGACTTTTGACAGGGTGGCTGAATTCTGGTATGAACTTTCTGTACTTTTCAGCAGGACTGGCAAACATTGATCACAGTCTTTACGAGTCTGCTTCGGTTGACGGGGCCAGCGGCTTTCAAAAATTTTGGAACATCACCCTTCCTTCTCTTAAGCCCACGACCTTTTTTGTCATCGTGACCAACGTCATCAACTCCTTCCAGGCCTTTGGACAGATCAATATCCTGACAAAGGGAGGACCTGGCCAATCCACCAATGTCATTGTCTTTGACATTTACCGGCAGGCTTTTATGAACTACCGGTATGGGTTTGGATCGGCCGAATCCGTGATCCTTTTTCTCATTGTTATGGTCCTTACCCTGATGATGTTCTCCATTAAAAACAAAGGCTTTGCCCGATAGAAAGGAGAAAAAATGGAAAACAATAACGCTCAAGGCTTTTCTGCCCAAGCAGGGAAGGAAAGGCTTGAAAGTCTGGAGAAAATCCAAAAAAAAGAGAAGACAAGGGGATTTTTAACCGACCGGGCACAGAAAAACCTCTTATTTGTATTAAACATCGCCGCCTGGGCCTTTATGATGTTCCCTATCCTCTACGGATTTTCAATGGCTTTTAAGCCCGCAGCCGACCTCTTTAACCCCGATGCCGTGCTTTTTTCAAAAAGTCCCACCTTTGAAAACTTCATCGAAGTATTTCAGGTGGCCCCCATACAAAAGTACATCTTGAACTCCCTGATCGTCTCGATCGCCATCACTTTCTTTCAGATTATGACTTCACTTCTGGCCGGCTTTGCCTTTCATTTCCAGCATTTTAAGGGGAAAAAGCAGATTTACTCGCTGATTCTCGCCACGATGATGATTCCCGGAGAAGCGGTGATGATCTCTCAGTATTTAATGGTCGCCGGATGGGGAATGACCGATACCCTCCATGTACTCGTCCTGCCCTATATGGTCTCCGCCTTTAACATTTTTCTCTGCACCCAGTCCCTGGAAAGTTTTCCCGATGAGATTTATGAGGCGGCCAAAGTCGACGGGTGTTCGGATTTTCGTTTTATCTTCACAATTCTAATGCCCCTGCTCAAGCCCACCATTGGAGCCATGTCTGTCCAATCCTTTCTTTTAGGATGGAATATGTATACCTGGCCCTTGCTGGTGACCAATGCCGATGCCTCCCGGACCGTTCAGATTGGTTTAAATATGCTTCGTTCCGAGGATTCTCAGTCTTTGGTCCTGATGGTCGCTGGTGTGATGGTCTGTATGATCCCCTCCTTGATGATCTTTGTCTTCGGAAGAAAAAATATGATCAAGGGACTGACCGCAGGAGCAGTCAAGGGGTAAACTTAAAGAGATTTGAATGGTGAAAGCCTGCAGATAAAGATTTGCAGGATAGAAAGGATACTTATGGCGGATCTGCTTTTAAAGCACGTGGGAAAAGTCTATGAAAATGGCTTTCGAGCGGCAACAGACCTTAATATGGACATCGAGGATAAGGAATTTATTGTTTTGGTGGGCCCCTCGGGATGCGGAAAATCAACCATCCTTCGCATGATCACCGGCCTTGAAACGATTACGGAAGGGGAGATGTATATTGGGGATCTCCTTGTCAATAACATTCCCCCCAAGGCAAGGGATATTGCTATGGTCTTCCAGTCCTATGCCCTCTATCCCCATATGACAGTCAGGGACAATATCGCCTTTCCATTAAAAATTAAAGGGGTGGCCAAGGC
>CAMYOR010000074.1 GCA_947278105.1 uncultured Tissierellia bacterium | reverse complement strand
AGATCCTGAGATGTCTCGTGGGCTCGGAGATGTGTATAAGAGACAGGTATTTTTCAGCCTCGGGAGAGACCAGCTTTTGATCATTATGGGGATCCATATAGCGGAGATAGTACCAGGAAGAGCCGGCCCATTGGGGCATGGTGTCAGTTTCTCGTTCGGCCGGGCCTCCGCAGATGGGACAGGTGGTGTGAACAAATTCTGGAATGGCGGAAAGCGGGGACTCGCCGTTATCCGTCGGCTCATAGGATTCCGTTGGAGGCAGAAGGAGGGGCAGCTGGTCCTCGGGAAGGGGAACCCACCCATCCTTCGGGCAGTAGACCATGGGAATGGGCTCTCCCCAATAACGCTGACGAGAGAATACCCAGTCACGGAGCTTGTAGTTGACCTGATGGTCCCCCAGGCCCTTCTCCTCCAACCACTGAATCATGGTCTTAATGGCCTCTTTGACCGGTAAGCCGTTCAAAAATTCTGAATTCATCAGGGTCCCGTTTTCAATATCCGTAAAGGCTTCTTCTTCTACCGGTCTTTCATTTCCGGTCACGACCTGAATAATGGGCAGATCAAATTTTTTTGCAAATTCCCAATCTCGGGTATCGTGACCGGGAACGGCCATAATTGCCCCGGTTCCATAGGTAGTTAGGACATAGTCCGATATCCAAATAGGAATTTCTTTTCCGTTCGCCGGGTTGATGCCGACAATTCCCTGGATCTGGACCCCGGTTTTTTCCTTGTTCAGTTCTCCTCTTTCAAAATCCGACTTCATCATCGCTTCATGGCGATAGGCCTCGACCTTGTCCCAATTTTCAATTTTATCCTTGAGTTGGTCTAATAGCTCATGCTCAGGAGCCAAAACCATGTAGGTCGCGCCAAAGAGGGTGTCGGGACGGGTAGTGAAAACTGGAATCGTCTGATCGGTCCCTTTAATTTTAAAGATTACGTTGGCCCCATGGGAACGCCCGATCCAATTGATCTGTTGCTGTTTAATCTTAGGCAGATAATCCAGGTCCTTCAGGTCATCGATCAGCCGGTCAGCATAGGCGGTAATGCGCAGCATCCACTGGTTTTTAACCTTATGAATGACGGGATTTCCACAGCGCACGCAGCAGCCATGAACCACCTCTTCGTTTGCCCGGCCCGTTTTACAGGAGGGGCACCAGTTAATGGGCATTTCTTTTTTATAGGCAAGCCCTTTTTTATAAAGCTGGAGAAAAATCCACTGGGTCCACCGATAATATTCCGGATCAGAAGTGGTGACCTGCCGGTCCCAATCAAAGGAAAAGCCGATCGAATGAAGCTGGTTTTTAAAGTTGGCGATGTTATCATGGGTGACCTTGGCAGGATGGATGTGGGTTTTGATGGCAAAATTTTCTGTTGGAAGGCCAAAGGAATCAAAGCCCATGGGAAAAAGAACGTTGTATCCCTGCATCCTTCTCTTTCGGGAAATAATGTCTAAAGCCGTATAGGGACGGGGATGGCCCACGTGCAGCCCCTGGGCGGAAGGATAAGGAAACTCGACCAAAGCATAATACTTTGGCTTTTCAGATCCCGTCACAGCATGGAAGCAATCTGCTTCTTTCCAAAAATCCTGCCATTTTTTTTCAATCGCATTCGGATTATATTTTTTCATAAAGCCTCCCTGTTCCCGGTGCAAATTTTTGCCCGGAAAAATATTTCAAATTCCGATTCTATCGGCTTCTTCATCCTTACTGATGCATTGAGTTGACGGTTCTGGGATATGGAAGGACATCACGGATGTTGGTCATGCCTGTAATATACATGACGCAGCGTTCAAAGCCCAGGCCATAGCCGCCGTGTTTGCAGCCTCCAAAGCGGTCGAGATCAATATACCACTGGTAATCGGCCTTGTTCATCCCCTTTTCGTCCATCATCTTTTCCAGAGCCTTTGGCCTGTGTTCGCGCTGGGATCCTCCAATCAGCTCCCCAATTCCAGGAACCAACATGTCGCAGCAGGCTACGGTTTTTTCATCGGGATTTAGGGTCATATAAAAAGCTTTGATCTCTTTCGGATAATCCGTGACGAAAAGAGGGCCCTTTACAATTTTTTCAGTTAAATAGCGTTCATGCTCGGACTGGAGATCGGTTCCCCAACTGACTGGATATTTAAAGTTTTCCTGGGACTTTTCCAAAATTTCAACTGCCTCGGTGTAAGTCATCCGGGCAAATTCACTATTTGCAACGTGTTCCAGCCGCTCAATCAGTCCCTTGTCAATAAACTGATTAAAAAAAGCCATCTCTTCTGGAATGGTTTCCAGACAGTGGCAAATCACGTGTTTGATCATGGCCTCCGCATTGTCCATAACATCGGCAAGCTCGGCAAAGGCCATCTCCGGCTCAATCATCCAGAACTCGGCCGCATGGCGGGTCGTGTTTGAATTTTCCGCCCGGAAGGTAGGCCCCAAGGTATATACATTCCGGTGACTCATGGCAAAGGCCTCGACCTCGAGCTGGCCGGAAACGGTAAGGTTCGCTTTGCTGCCAAAAAAGTCCTTGGTATAATCAACGGCCCCCTTCTCATCTCTGGGGACCTCCATGAGGTCCAGGGTGGTCACCTGAAACATCTCCCCGGCCCCCTCGGCATCGGAAGCGGTAATGATCGGAGTATGAACATAGACAAAGCCATGATTATGAAAAAACTCGTGAATGGCATAGGCAATTTCGCTCCGGGCCCGGAAAACAGCATTAAAGGTATTTGTGCGAGAACGCAGGTGAGGATAGGTCCTTAGGAATTCAAAAGTTTCCCGCTTATTTTGCAGGGGGTAATCTTCAGGACATGCACTGAGAATTTCGATTTTTTTGGCCTGGAGCTCAAAGGGCTGTTTTGCCTGAGGCGTAAGAACCAGCTTTCCTTCAATATCCACGGAGGAGCCGTTGGAGAGCCGAGACAATGGGTCATAAGAAGGATTTTCTTTGTCGATGACCACCTGCAGGTTCTTGAAAAATGATCCGTCATTGACGATTAAAAATCCGACATTTTTGGAAAAACGGGACTGGCGGACCCAGCCTTGGACCCTTAGTATTTGATCCCCATATTTTTCTGGATTTTTGTATAGTTCTTTAATGAGCATGGTCTCCTCCTTCTTCCGAAGGCCTGGCATTTTCCTCGGCAAGTCTTTGCATTTCCTCCAAATATTGGCTGATTTTGGCTTCATATCCCCTTTTCAGGGGCTGATAAAGCTTGATATTCATTATCGCAAAAGGAAGGTATTTTTGCAAGATTGCTGCTCCCGGGAAAGCGTGTGGATACAGGTATTCCAGCCCTCTTCCCAGCTTCTTGGCTCCGGCATAATGGGCATCCTTTAGATAAGGGGGAATATCGGAAGGAGGGTTCTTTTGCACATAATCCAAAGCCTTTTCAATGGCAAGGTAGGCGGAATTGCTTTTGGGCGCCCCGGCTAAAAAAATCGTGGTCTGGGCGAGGATGATACGGGCCTCTGGCATCCCGATCTGGGAAACTTCCTGAAAACAGGCATTGGCGACAAGAATTCCCAGGGGCTGGGCATTTCCGATATCTTCTGAGGCAAGAATGCAGAGCCTGCGGGCAATGAAAAGGGGATCTTCCCCGCCAGCAAGCATCCTGGCCAGATAATAAATGGCTGCATCGGGATCGGATCCACGGACAGATTTAATAAAGGCGGAGATAGTATTGTAATGCTCCTCGGCCCCCTTATCATAAGAAATGATTTTTTTTTGGGCGCTTTCTGTGATGTCCTTTTCATCTAAGAGACTCTCCCCCTCTTTTTGAGGAGTGGATAAAAAGGCGATCTCCAAGGTGTTAAGAAGGATTCGGGCATCTCCCCCAGCTAATGTAATGAGGGCTTGTCTGGCCCCGGGAGTCAGGCGAATTTTTTCTCTGCCCAATCCTTTGTCCGGATCTTTTAAGGCCCGATCCAAAACCCTCTCAAGAGCTTCCCTTTCTAAAAGTTTAAGTTCGACGACCTGGCAACGGGAAAGCAGGGCCTTGTTGACTTCAAAAAATGGATTTTCTGTTGTCGCCCCAATCAGGGTCAGGGTTCCATTTTCGACAAAGGGCAGAAGGGCATCCTGCTGGGATTTATTAAAACGATGGATTTCATCAATAAAAAGGATGGTCGAAATGCTTTCAAAGGTTAAGGCATCCTTGGCCTTCTGCACAATCTCCCGAACTTCTTTGACCCCGGCAGAGACCGCAGAGAGCTTTTGAAAGGACTGTCGGCTGGTCTTGGCGATCACATAAGCCAGAGAGGTTTTTCCCGAACCCGGTGGGCCAAAGAAGATCATAGAAGGAATCCGATCGGCCTGAATAAGCCGTGCCAAAGGCTTGCCGGGCCCCAAAATTTCTTCATGTCCATAGAAATCCTCCAGCCTCTCCGGCCGCATCCGATCAGCCAAGGGAGCGTTTTTCTTGCGTTTTCTTTCATTTTGCAGGTCAAGCAAATTCAAAATAAAACTCCTTATTTGCAAAAAAAAAAAAGAGGAAATTGAAAAAGATGAGACCAAAAAAGATCAGACGAGGCCTTTTTCTGCCCAATAGGTAACCGATCCCGGTCCAACCGTAAAGTCCCCAAATCCATCTTCTCCAATGATAAGGTCCTGGTTTACTCCCGATAGGTCCTGGTAGGTCTTGCCTTTTTCCTTTTCTCCTACAAACATTCTTTCATGATCCTTATCGCCAGTAGAAATTAAAACGGCCAAGGGGTGAGGATGAGAAGCATCCCCCCTTCTCACCCAGCCAATTTTTGTCGGCGTTTGCATATATTCATCTTCATCGCCATAAGCAAACTTTTTTCGCGCCGTTAACAGATGGACTAGCGCATCTTTCATTCCCGGGTAGGAGGCGGAGGAAATGCCCAAAATATCTCCGGCAAAAATACAGGGATATCCGTCCTTTCGAAGGAGAATCAATGCATAGGCAATTTCCCGAAACCAGGGATCTACCCAGGATTCCAACGCCTGCCCCGGCTGAGAATCATGGTTATCTACAAAGGGAACCGCTTCAAGGGGATGAGACTGTACTAAGGTGCCATCGAAAATCTTCCGAAGGTCATAGGCTGGATTCTTAGACGCCTCAGCGAAATGAAAGTGCAGGGCAACGTCAAAAAGATCAATGTGATATTCGGTTCCGCTGAGGTAATGGTCCATGACCTGATCATCCCCGTTCCAATATTCGCCGACAAAATAGAAATCAGGATGCTTGGCTAAAATATGATTGGAAAGTTGATCAATAAAGCGCATATCAATATGTTTTAAAGCATCATAACGAAAACCATCATAGCCCATCTGTTCGATCATATAATCAGCAACTTTGGAAAGTTCTTGCTGAACCTCAGGATGGGCGTGATCGATGTTTGCGGCCATTAAATAGTCGAAATTTCCTTTTTCCTTATTGGTTTGTAAGGACCAGTACTTTCCCTCGCCCAAAATCCGGAAAATGGCATGAGTGTCTGTTTTTTGATCATAGTCCACACCCTGTCTCTTATACACATCTCCGAGCCCACGAGACATCTCAGGAACTCG
>CAMYOR010000073.1 GCA_947278105.1 uncultured Tissierellia bacterium | reverse complement strand
GACATTGACCTTCGCTACCGGCAGCGGTACGTAGACCTGATAATGAACCCCGAGATTAAGAAAGTTTTCCTAAAAAGAACCCGGATCCTCTCTCATATCCGCGAGTTTTTGAATGACCGTGGCTTTATCGAGGTGGAAACGCCGATTTTAAATACCATCCAGGGAGGAGCGACCGCCCGCCCCTTTATCACTCATCATAATACCCTCGACATTGATATGTACCTTCGAATTGCCAATGAGCTTTACTTAAAGCGGCTGATTGTCGGCGGCTTCGACCGGGTTTATGAAATGGGAAGGATGTTTCGCAATGAGGGCATGGATCCTCGGCACAACCCTGAATACACGGCAATTGAGCTCTACCAGTCCTACACGGATTACGAAGGCATGATGGAGCTTACCGAAAGTCTGATCTCATCCATTAGCCAAAAGGTCAACGGAACCATGAAAATCAATTATCAAGGCAAAGACATTGACCTGACTCCTCCCTGGAAGAGGATGACCATGACCCAAGCCGTAAAGGAATTCGGGGGCGTTGATTTTTCAGAGATCTGCGACGACGAAAAAGCAAGGAAGCTGGCCGACGCTCATCATATCGAGTATAAGAAAACAGACGGCTGGGGAAAAATCCTTTCCCTATTCTTTGATGCCTATGCCGAGGATAAGCTCATCCAGCCGACCTTCATCTATGAATATCCGGTAGAGATCAGTCCTCTGGCAAAAAGGTCTCCTGAAAAGCCAGAAATGACGGAGCGCTTCGAGGCCTTTATCAACGGCTCAGAAATCGGCAATGCCTTTAGCGAATTAAACGATGCCCTGGATCAGCGAGACCGCTTTGAGCATGAAGTTGCCCTGCGGGAATCGGGCGATGCTGAAGCCGGGATGATGGATGAAGACTTTATCAATGCCCTGGAGATTGGTCTTCCGCCGACAGGGGGCCTAGGCCTTGGCATTGATCGGATTATCATGCTTCTCACCGACCAGCCAACCATCCGAGATGTTCTCTTATTCCCAACCATGAAACCCGTGGAAGTGGAGAAGGATCAAGCTTCAGATGTAAAAACCAAAGGAATTTAGCAAAATAGTTTGCAAAAGTGAAATCTTGCGCTATAATAGCTCCAATCAATAAAAAACGGATTTGGAATAGTAGGTCTGGACTTTTCTATAGAGAGCTGCCGGCTGGTGCAAGGCAGTGAAAATATAGACCGAATCGCACCAATGAGTTGCAGGGGTAAATTCATAGCCGCTGCCGGGAATTCCCGTTACAGAAGAATTCATTATTTTGGATGAGAGCATTCAATCGGATGAAGAAGAGTGGCACCGCGGAAGCGAACGTCTTTCGTCTCTTCAGCCTATTAAGGCGGGGAGATGGAGGGCGTTTTTTATTGGCCTTTCATCCGGCGCAGGAGGAGAAAATGGAGGAACCAAGCAAATGTTTTTTTTGAAAGGAAATGTGTTAGACACGGTCATTGATTTTTCAAAGATGAAGCCGTGGACCCTGGTTTTTTTGGAAGGGACCGCCGTCACCATTGTGCTATCTTTGATCACGGTTTTTATCGGAAGCCTCCTGGGTTTTTTTCTGACCCTGCTGCGCCGATCGCACTTTAAGTTCGCTTCTGCCTTTTCCAGGGCCTATTCTCTGGTCGTTCGTGGAACGCCCATGCTCGTTCAGCTTTACCTTTGGCTTTATGCATTGCCTAAAGTGGGCATCGCGATTCCGCCCCTTCCGATCGGAGGGAACCTTTTTGGAAGCCGGGAATTTTCTACCGCCGTCATCGCCCTGGGCCTGAACTCCGGAGCTTATGTATCCGAAATCCTTAGAGGGGGCCTGGATGCCGTCGATAAGGGGCAGAGCGAGGCCGCTCGTTCTTTGGGGATGTCCCAAAAACAGACCATGAGAAAGATCATCATTCCCCAGGCCCTGCGGGTAATACTTCCCGGCTTGGGCAATGAGTTCGTACAGATGATCAAGGAAAGCTCCATTGTTTCCACGGTTGGGATTTTCGATGTGATGTACACCTCCAACATTGTAAAGGCAGCGACCTTCTCCGTTTTTGAACCTCTGATCATCGTCGCTGGAATTTACTTTATCCTAACTACTGTCTTAACCGCTGTTCAACAGCAAATGGAAAGGAGACTCAATGTCGGTTATCGAGATCAAAGATCTTTATAAGTCTTTTGGAAAAGTCCCGGTCTTAAAGGGGATCGACTTAAAGATCGAAAAAGGCCAGGCCATATCTATTTTGGGCCCCTCCGGGTCCGGCAAATCCACCCTTCTCCGCTGTATGAACGGACTGGAAAGGCCGGATTCGGGCAGCGTCATTTTTAAAGGGAAAGAAATTGGAAAAGAGGGAACCAAAGAAAAAGACCTCGACCAGCTACGCAGTCATATGGGCATGGTCTTCCAGCACTTTAACCTCTTTCCCCATCTCTCCATCATGGAAAACATCACCCTTGCCCCCGTCTTGGTCAAAAAAATACCGGTAAAAGAAGCTGTCGAAACCGGAAGAAGTCTTTTGAATAAGGTTGGCCTTGGAGATAAAGAAAATGCCTACCCGGAGCAGCTTTCTGGCGGTCAAAAGCAAAGAGCTGCCATCGCAAGAGCCCTGGCCATGTCCCCGGAAGTTATGCTTTTTGATGAGCCCACCTCCGCCCTGGACCCGGAAATGATTAAGGGGGTTTTACAGGTTATCGAGAAACTCGTTCGGGAAGGCATGACAACGGTGATCGTTACCCATGAAATGGGCTTTGCTCGAAGGGTCTCCACGAGAATTGTATTTTTAGACCAGGGTCTTTTGCTGGAAGACGCTGGTCCGGAAGAATTTTTCACCCAAACGAAAAATCCCCGGGCCCGAGCTTTTTTGGACCAGGTGATTTTATAAAAAAGAAGGAAAGAGGAGAGAAGAAGCCCTCAATTAGGCCTGGTTTCAGGCCAGACAAAAAGGAGATCATTATGAAAAAATTGTTGTTCTTAAAAAAAGCCTTTGGAATGAAAGCCTTGACCCTTTTCATGGCCCTTGTTCTTACCTTCGCCCTTTCTGCCTGCGGAGGCGGGGACACCAATAAGGACTCGGAAGCATCCTCTTCCGCCCCAAAGAAAGAAGAGAGTTCCGGGAAAAAAGATAAGCTTGCCGAAATCAAGGAAAGGGGTGTTCTTTATCTGGGAACCTCTCCGGATTTTCCTCCCTGTGAGTTTTATTATCTGGATGAAAAGAATCAGAAGCAAATTGATGGCTATGACATCCGTTTAGGAAAAGCCATTGCCGAGGACCTGGGCGTCAAGCTGGAGATTAAGGCAACCGATTTTAACGGGGTTTTAGCGAACATCCAGGCAGGCCAAGTAGATATGGGGATCTCTGGTTTTACGGCGACCGAAAAAAGAAAAGAATCCATGCAGTTTTCCAAGGGCTATAACACCACTACCGAGGAAGGCTACCAGGGAATCATGATGAAAAAAGAAACTGCTTCGAAATTTAAGACTCTGGAGGACCTTAAAAAGGCAGGTCTAAAGATCGGCGCTCAGGGGGGATCCATCCAATTCGAACTGGCACTAAAGCTCACGGGTCCCGATAAAGTCGTTCAAAGAGACACCATGGACTCGCTGGCCCTGGCTTTAGACGCAGGAGATATTGATGCGGTCACCGTTTCTTCGGACGCAACGAAACCCATCCTTCAGACCTTCAAGGATTTTGTCGTTCTTCCCAAGGATAACTTTAATCTGGATCCAGACAACATGTATGCCACCAATGTCATCGGTTTTCCTTTAGGCGACCAATACCAGTCTTTGATCGAAGAATCCAATAAGGTCATTGATCAGCTTCAAAAGGAAGGGAAGATTGAAAAATGGATTGAAGAGTGTAAGGTGATCAGCGAAAAAACGGCTCAGGCCCAGTAAAAGGGAATAGGGGGCAAGAATGGAAGATCAGGAATTGGAAAAAAAGGAAGAGGAAAAGCAGAAAGAAGAAAAACAGAACAAAGAGTCCTTCAACCAGGAAGATCTTTTAAGAGACCAATTAAAAACCGGGCTGGAAAAAGAGGAAAAAGCCTGTCAGGACCTGGTGCAAAAACTTTATGATCACCCCGAAATCGGGGGAGAAGAATACTATGCCCATGATCTTTTAAGCTCTTTTCTAGAAGACCGGGGCTATGAGGTAGACCGTCATGTTTCGATGGAAACGGGCTTTTTGGCCCATGGGGGAAAGCGGGGGGGAAAGCCTAAAATCCTAATTCCCGCTGAATTTGACGCCCTCCCGGAAATCGGACACGGCTGCGGCCATAACCTTTTTGGAGGGACCAGCATATTGGCTTTCTTATCCCTTTCCCCCCTGATGGAGGACCTGGGAGCTGAGCTTCTTCTGGCCGGAACTCCCGCAGAAGAAAATTTAGGGGGGAAGATCAAGATGGTCGACCAGGGGATCTTTCAGGGGGTCGACGCCGCCCTGATGATCCATCCTGGAACGGAAAACAGCCTGGGGTCCGCCTCTTCGGCCCTTTATCCCCTGAAGTTTGAGTTTTTCGGCAAAAGCGCTCACGGCTGCAAAGCCGCCGAAGGAGCCTCCGCCCTAGACCCGGCGGTCCTGACCTATCTTTCGATCAATATGCAAAGACAGTTTATCAAAGAAGGATCCTTCATCCACGGGATTATCAAAGAGGGAGGAAAGGCAGCCAATGTCATCCCGGATTATGCTTCAATGGAGTATTATTTTCGGGCGGATACCCTGGATGAGGCAAAAAAAATGGGGGAAGAAGCGGAAAAAAGGGCAGAGATGAACGCAAGGGCCTGCGGATGCACCTTAAGGACCTCTATTTATGAGTGCATTTATGGGGAGACGATCTTAAATGAAAAGCTTGCCGACTTGATGAAGGAGGAGTTCATTCGCCAGGGAAGGGAAGACGTAAAGGATTTAGATTTTAAACCCACCGGTTCCACGGACGTGGGCGCAGTCTCTTATCTTTGTCCGACTGTTCAGGCCACAATAAAAATTGCAGAGCCGGAGGAAGCCAAGGGGCATAGCCGGGAGCTAGCTCTGGCAACCGTCTCCGCCCAAGGCTTTAAGGCCCTTAAAGACGGAGCCCTTATCATTGGAGGAACTGCCCTGAAGCTGGTCCTCGACCCGAGCCTTTTGGAAGAGTGTCAGAAAGAAGAAAAAGGAAAATTGGCAAAGGAGTGAAGTCCATCTTATTCCATGGCATAATAAGGGTAATGGTGGAATAAAAATGATTCACCGGAAGGAGATCATTATGGAAGATCAGCGCATTTTCCTTGCTTCAGATTATATGGAGACAGGCCATCCTAAGATTTTAAAGCGTTTTGCAGATCTGGCCTATGAAAAATTTGACGGCTACGGTTTTGATCCCATTACCGAGTCGGCCCGTGAAAAAATCCGCAGGGCCTGCGGGGCACCGGGAGCGGACGTTTATTTTATCAGCGGCGGCACCCAGACAAACAAGACCATTATCTCGGCCTTTTTAAAGTCCTATGAGGGAGTCCTTTCAGCCCGAACGGGCCATGTCAACAC
>CAMYOR010000072.1 GCA_947278105.1 uncultured Tissierellia bacterium | reverse complement strand
CCCTCCACCCGGGGCCTGGGCTCTTCAGCGGCCTGCTCCGTAGCCGGGGTCCTGGCTGCTGCTATTTATAGCGGCTCTTTAGGAAGCTTTCAAGATCTGGAGAATAAATTGGACTCTTCCGGCTTTTATTATCCCATGCAGGGGAAGGAAGAAGCCTTGGATTCGATTGTCGAAGCTTGCGTTTTTATGGAGGGGCATCCGGATAATGCGATCCCGGCTCTTTTTGGGGGCCTGAACCAGTCCTCCTGCCAGGAGGAAAGAACCCTTTATTCCCGGCTTCCGCTCTCTAAGGACCTCCGCTTCCTCCTCCTGATCCCAGATTTTATGGTATCTACCGAAGAAGCCCGCTCTATTCTTCCAAAAGAAATTGACCGGGTAAAGGCCTGCCAGAATATCGGATTTCTTGCCTTTTTATTGGAAGGATTAAGAACTGGAGATACCCAGTTTCTTTCTCTAGGCCTCCATGATCACCTCCATGAGCCTTACCGGAAAATACTTATTCCGGGTTTTGATGATATTCAAAAAAGAGCAGTTCAAGCCGGGGCCTGCGGTTGCGTAATCAGCGGGGCAGGATCTTCCATTTTGGCGATTCTTAATGCGGATTCCCCTTCTACCGAGGACTTTTTTAAAGCCTTCGGTCCCCTCCCCAAGGGATGGAAGGCCTTGGATCTTAAAGTCGATGAAAAAGGGCCGAAAATTGCCCATGCGGATTAGAAATCGACAGGAAAGCTTGTAAATTCAAAGATTAAATTAAAAGCCGGGTCCGAACGATCAAAAAAATCGGCCCCGGCTTTTTTTATTGGATTCGGCGGAAAGGTCAAGGGGGTCCCATTACTTTTCTTCTTCGGGCTTCCAGGAAAGGAAAGCGGACATCAGGTCTTTTCCCTGGAGGGGATAGGCGGGGACAACCCCTGTCTCAGATTGGAGAGATTTCCCATCCAGAGTTGCCTGGCAGGTCATATCCATTTGGACCAGGAGTCCGGAATGGGGAAGAGTCAGGATGAAGGGGGGAATATCCCAAGCATTGCCATAAGTATTTTTCCCCACAACCCTTCCAAGGCCATTGGACTGGCAGAAGTCGGCAAAGGTTTCAGCCGCATTTTGGGTCGTTTTATCCACCATAAGGTAAACCTTGTCGGCGGGGACTTTAGGATTTTTGCCAATAAAAGAGCAGGTAAGTCTTTTCTTATAGGCCATATCGCTTAAAAGCCTTCGCAGGGAATCCGGAGTTTGGATGGAAAGCTCTTCTTTTTCATCCTCCAGATCGACATGGTCCACCTCCTCCTGACCAGAAAGATAGGAAACATAATCATTGAAGCCCAGAGGAAAGAAGATGGTGGAGGTGGAGGAAAAAGACCCTGAGGCAAAGTGGCTGAGTATCGCCTCCAGCCCATAGGATATGGAAGTTCCCTTGCAGGCTCTCAGGTCCAGAACAATCCTTTCCGCATTGGCGCCTTGTGCGAAGAGCTTTCCTATGGCTTCCCGGTCCCTTTCTGTTGCGGAGGAATTGAAGGAAAGTCCCTGGATGACAGCATTATTGCCCACCCACTTCAGGTAGGGGACGGAAGGGATGGGTTTATCCTTCAGAGGAACAAAGCGCTCATACCGGTCTTGAACTCGGGGATTTATCAGAGGCTTGGCGTAGGGAGATCCTTCTCGGTACACGCCGGAACCGATATTGGCCCTTTCCATTTTATAAGTGGCCAGGTCTATCACTTGACAAGCGGGCCTCTGAGCCGAGGCAAGGAGGTTTTTGACCAGACGGAGAAAGGCTTCATCATTTTCACTTTCCTTCGCTTGGATTAAGGCAGTCTTTGCGGCCTGATCAAAATTGCCATTTTTAAGGCCCGGTGTTTCAGCAGCAGGAAGAGCTTTCATAGCTTCAATTAAAATTTTTAAATCGGCCTTTTTTTCTGCTGTTGTCAAAGGTCTGCCCTTGGTATCAGAAATTGTGATATCGTGAATAATATGGTCGTTGATCGCTTGACGGATTTGTGTGATTTCCTCAGGTTTTGATGTAAAGAAAGTTCGGCTGACCCAAACGGCAATCAAAAGGACCAAGGCTCCTGCAAGAGCTGCTGAAAAAATGCGTTTTCTCCGTTTCTGCTGGCGG
Source organism: uncultured Tissierellia bacterium (assembly GCA_947278105.1). Classification (GTDB taxonomy): domain Bacteria; phylum Bacillota; class Clostridia; order Tissierellales; family Peptoniphilaceae; genus CABTZP01. The sequence continues at coordinate 3,453 of CAMYOR010000072.1, read as the reverse complement.
ATCCGCATCTGCCCCAGAAAAGTTGATCTTCTTGCCGATGGACGGGGAAGGGGACGGGGAGGCCGGTTTGTTTTCTTCCTAGGATGAGGGAAATGGCTCCTTTGAGATGGATGCGGTTTTTCAGAATGGGCAGTCTTTCCCTTTAATGAACGATGGGTATCGGGGCGAATTGGGCGAAAGTGAATCTGATTTTTCATAGGCACTCCTCTAGGGTTAAGTGTACCATAGGCAGGTCTTTTTCGAACGGGGAAAATTTTCCCGGAGAAGTTGGACTTTTCCTGCAAGAAGAATGATTTTCAAACAAGGGGTTTAATCTCTCTCAGTCGGGTATGAAAAGGAACGGACTAAGGGCTATGGTTTTTTGAAAAAGCAAAGCAATTTTCGAAACTGGCCTACTTTTATGGAAATTTAAATTTCAACGGAGGAAAATAGAATGAAAATTTTAGAAGCAATCAATGATCAGCTTAACTTTGAATTAGAATCCGCCTATATTTATGCGACGATGTCTTCTTTTTTAGATGACGCTGGCTTCCATGGGATGACTCATTTTATGGATAAGCAGGCCCATGAGGAAATGGAACACGCAGAGCAATTTAAGCATTTCTTACAGTCGGTCGGTCATAAGGTCGTTTATCAGAAGCTCGATCCCGGCAAGGGTGAATTTGAAGGCTTCCTGGATGTCTTCAAAAAGGCTTTAGACCATGAAAAGCTGGTAACTGAGCGGGTTGAAAAGCTCTATGACCTGGCCCAGAAAGAGGATTATAAATTTGCCTATTCATTTTTACAAGGCTTCATTGATGAACAGCGGGAAGAAGAATGCCATTTTACTGAGATTGTTGCCATGCTGGAGACCGTCCAGGGAGATAAGGCAGCGACCTTCATGGCCGATCAAATGTTAGGAAAACGGGAGTAAATCTCGGATCAAGAAGGGAAAAAATTTCAGATCTTTTTAAAGAATTTAAAGAATGAATCTTCTGAAACTGTACAAAAGGGAAAAGGAGATCAATGAGAATAATCATTGATCTCCTTTTCTAAATAGTGAACAAGGTCTTTCATGGCCTCGTTTTCATCCGGCCCCTCAGTTCTCAAAATGAGTTCTTCGCCCTGGCCGGCATTCATATGAAGAATGCTCATAATTGATTTTCCATTGTAAATAACCTGATCTTTTTCCACATAGATGTCGGATTGAAAACGATTTGCATGGCCTACAAAATTGGCTGCGGCTCTTTCCTGAAGGCCGGTCGTTTCCTTTAGCTGTACCTGTTTTTCTAACATAATTCCTTATTTTGCCCCCTTCTGAAAGTCGTTTTGAATGAAGTTCCCTTTCAACCATCCCTTTTTCGCCCCAAGAAAGGATCCCAGCCGGAAGAACTGACCCGGGAAGATCCTCGGATTTTTCGATTGAATCAAGGTTCTCAAAAAAAATGAGCGAAGGGAGCCAGGAAATCCTTTTCACAGGCTATTATATATGATTCCGGTTGGGTTAACAATATTTCTTGCTCTGAATGCCTATGTTAAAATGGAGAAAATGGAGGGATAAAATGCATGGCTTTTCATCATTAAAACAGTTATTCATGACTTTCAGTTTCTCTGACCTGGTCGATATCCTGGTAATTTCTGTGATCATCTATTACTTAATTAAGCTGGTAAAAGAAACCCGAGCAGAACAGCTTATCAAAGGGATCATCGCTCTTTTGCTGATGGCTGTTTTAAGCGACCTGCTCCACCTCTATACCGTAAACTGGCTTTTGACGCAGATCTTGTCGGTGGGGCTGATCTTTGTGGTTATTATCTTCCAACCGGAAATTCGCCGGGCTTTTGAACGACTGGGAAGGACCCAGGGATCCATTTTATCCCTGAGGTCTAACGAAGAAGATCCCACTACGAACCGATCGGTGGAAGAAATTGTTCGGGCCTGCTCTTCCCTTTCCCGGCAAAAGATTGGGGCTTTGATTGTCTTGGAGGGGGAGACCGGATTAAATGATATCCTCGAATCAGGAACCGACGTGGATGCCGTGATCAGCGCAGAGCTTTTGATACAGATCTTTATTCCCAATACGCCTCTCCACGATGGGGCGGTGGTCATCCGCGATAACCGGGTCCGCTCGGCGGCTGTTTTCCTTCCCCTTACACAAAATAAGAGCCTGAGCCGGGAGCTGGGAACCCGTCACCGGGCGGGATTAGGGATCAGTGAGGTTTCGGATGCACTGGTTGTTATCGTCTCTGAAGAAACGGGTCTGATTTCCTATTGCCGGAACGGCAAAATTGCCCGGCGGCTCGATGCCGATACCCTCCGGACCGTCCTTAATGATTTTTACAATGATCGGGGCAATAAAAATATTTTTGTCCGCCTCCTCCAGAGAGAAGGCAAGGATGCAGAAGAGAGGGAGAAGAAGGAAGAAAAAAATCAGAGGCTGGATTTGGAAGAAATAGCAGGAAAGCAAGTCCATCTTGAGGAGCCAGAGAAGCTTAATTCCCCAAAAAGTGAGGAGGAAAACCATGGAAATACTGAAAAATAACTGGCGGTGGAAGCTGGTCGCCCTTATCCTCGGTTTTCTCCTCTGGTCCTATATCGCCGCCGGGGTTAACCCGACTCAGTCCATGACCATTTCGGATATTGCCATAACGGTGGATAATCCAGAGATTTTAGACCGGGAAAAGCTGGAAATCGTAAGCTTTAATCCACCGTCTATTTCAGCGAGTGTAACCGGGAAGAGAAATTCTCTGGGATTATTGGAAAAGGGGGATATCAAAGCGATCATTAATGCTTTTTCCCTCCATGAAGGCAAGCAAACTGTTAGGATCAATTATGACCTGCCCTCCAGCCTATACATAAATGACGATTCCCCCAAAGAGGTGGAGGTTTTGATTGAAAAGATCGTCCGAAGAAACATAGAGGTCCAGGTGAAAAGCCAGGGAACCCTTCAAAAGGACTATGTTTTGGAAAGTTTGACCCCGACCCCGAAGACGGTAACCGTTACCGGGCCGAGGTCTAAGGTGGATGCCATTGATCGCCTTCAGGCCGTTTACGAAGTTTCATCCGTTACCGCTGATACTTCCGCCAACGTCCCCATTATTCCGGTAGATAAGGCCGGAAACGAGGTTGAAGAGGTTAAACTCAGTCTCTCTTCGGTCAATATTGCCGCTTCGGTTTATAAGATCAAGAGTGTTCCCATAAAAGTCGCCGAACAGGGGGACTATGTTGAAGGAAAGAAAATTTCATCCATTACGATTGTCCCCAATTCCGTTCAAATTAAGGGGAAAACGAATGTGGTCAATCAGATTTCGCAAATTGAAACCCAGCCGCTGGACCGGAGCGAAATAAAGACAACCTGCCTCGTTCACAAAGGATTGGTTTTCCCGGATGGAATTACCCCTGTTGAAGAGCTTCCCGAGGTTACGATGGAAGCTGTCTCTTATACACATCTCCGAGCCCACGAGACATCTCAGGAT
>CAMYOR010000071.1 GCA_947278105.1 uncultured Tissierellia bacterium | reverse complement strand
CTTCATAACAAAAAGAACCTAATGCAGGAGCTAGCAAAAATTAACCGGATTATCGAAAGAGAATTTGCAGGGGCTTCCCACGAAACCCTTTTGGTTTTGGACGCAAGCACCGGACAAAATGCTATTCTTCAGGCAAAGGCCTTTAATGAGGTGACCAATATTACTGGTCTGATCCTCACCAAACTGGATGGAACAGCAAAAGGGGGCGTGATTTTTCCCCTCCAGAAAGAGTGCCAGATCCCTGTCCAGTGGATTGGGGTGGGGGAAGGGGTTGATGATTTAAGACCCTTTAACCCGGAGGAATTTGTCCAGGCAATTTTTGGAAGCCCTGAAACCGAATAAAGGAGCTAAACTAGAGAAAACGAACTGTCAAGCGTATAGGCTTGACAGTTCGTTTTTTGTCCGTTATTATTGTTAATACCTTTTTTAGAAAAAATGTGAGAAGGATTATTTTAACGGCAGTCAGGAGGAAAATCATGGATGAATCTTTTCGAATTGGCCTTCTTTATCAGGTCTATGGTTCTTTCTTGACACAAAATCAGCAGTCCCTGATGCACGCTTACTTTTATGAGGATTTATCCCTTCAAGAAATTGGAAATAACCTGGGAATCTCCAAACAGGCGGTTTCTTCTCAGCTGCAGCGTGCCGTCCACAAGATTGATTTGATGGAAAAACGGCTAAAGGTCATGGAAAAAAACATGATTGCAGATCAGGAACTGGGGGATCTCATTCATGCGATGGAACAGACCCTTAGCTCAGATGAAAAAGACAGAAAAGACGCCGTCCTCTTCCAAGAGCTGGATGAATTGAAATCAATTCGCCAAAAGCTTGTCGGCGAAGAAAGCGACGAAGAATATGTTTGAGAATCTTCAGGAACGTCTCCAGCAGACCTTTGCCAAGCTGACCGGCCGCGGGAAGCTCAGTGAAGAAGATGTCAACCAGGCCATGAGAGAGATCCGCCTGGCGCTTTTGGAGGCGGATGTCAATTATAAGGTGGTGAAGGATTTAATCGCCAAGATCAAGGCCCGGGCCATTGGTGAAGAGGTAATGACCTCACTGACCCCCGGACAGATGGTGGTGAAGATTGTCCGGGAAGAGATGATTTTACTCATGTCTGATGAAAATCAGTCTCTGGTCTACGAACCACAGCCGCCTACCGTGATCATGATGTGTGGCCTTCAGGGCTCAGGCAAGACCACTCATGCTGCAAAGCTTGCGAAGTATTTCATTAAAAAAGGGCGTCGTCCGCTTCTGATTGCCTGTGATGTCTACCGTCCGGCAGCAGTTCGTCAGCTCCAGGTCCTCGGCCAACAGGTAGGGGCCGACGTTTTTGAGGAAGGGACGGACCAATCCCCGGTACAAATTGCCAGGGATGGAAGGAATGAAGCCAAAAGAACAGGCCATGACATCGCCATTATTGATACCGCCGGCCGCCTGCAGATTGATGAAAAGCTTATGGAAGAGCTTTCGGAAATCAAAAAAGCTGTCTCCATAACTGAAACCCTCCTTGTCGTCGATGCAATGACCGGTCAGGAAGCCGTGAACGTTGCAGACACATTTAATAAAGAAATCGGTCTTACCGGCATTATCCTTTCCAAAATGGACGGGGATGCCCGAGGAGGAGCGGCTTTATCTGTCAAGGCGGTGACCCAAAAGCCGATTAAGTTCGTAGGAACCGGAGAAAAGCTCGAGGATCTGGACGAATTTCATCCAGATCGCTTGGTCAGCCGAATCCTTGGGATGGGCGATGTTCTGACTCTGATTGAAAGAGCAGAAGAGAATCTGGATCAGGAGAAGGCGGCCCGGTCCGCAGAAAAACTCCGTAAGGCAACCTTTGATCTCAATGATTTTTACGATCAATTACAGCAGGTCAAAAAGATGGGTCCCCTCAAGGACCTCCTGGGGTTGATTCCAGGAATTGACCAAAAGGCGATAGCGGGACTGGATATTGACGATAAACAAATCGTCCACATCGAAGCAATCCTCAGCTCAATGACCGACGAGGAGAGGAAAAATCCCGATCTCATAAATGTTTCTCGCAGGGAGCGCATCGCAAAGGGCTCTGGCCAAAGCCCAGTCGTAGTGAACCGACTTATCAAGCAGTTTAAGGATTCTAAAAAAATGATGAAGCGTTTGGCTAAACTTCAAAAATCAAATAAGAAGAATCCATTTTCTAGGTTCTTCAAATAGGAGGAAACCATGTCCGTAAAAATTAGAATGAAGCGTTTGGGCGCAGCCAAAAAACCTTTTTATCGCATTGTTGTCGCTGATTCTCGGCGATCCACCCTTGGACGTTTTATCGAGGAGATTGGATATTATAACCCAATCGCCAATCCCCGGATGTTCAGCGTAGATGCGGATAAGGCCAAAGCCTGGATGGCGGATGGGGCAAGACCCTCGCAAACCGTTTCCAAACTCTTTAAAGAATATGGCGTTTACGAAGCCGAAGGAATGGTCCAGGAGGGGTTAGATGAAGCCTCCAGAAGAGCCGTTCAGGAAGCCAGGGCAAAGGAAAGAGCAAAGCTTGATGAGGAAGCGGAAAAGGCGGAGCAGGAAGCCTTAGCCAAAGAACAGGCAGCTGCAGAAAAAGCGGCGGCGGAAACGGCGGCTGAAGAAGCTTCTCAAGAGGTAAGTGAGGCTCCGGCCGAAGAGGCAGAAGCTCCGGCTGAAGAAGCGCAGGCGCCAGCAGAAAACCCAGAAAATTAATAGGGCCGATTTTATGAAAGAATTATTAGAAAACATGGTCATGCATCTGGCAAACCACAAGGAAGATGTTCAGATTACAGAAGAAAGAAATGACGGGGTTGTCGATTTTACCTTGAAGGTGAATCCGGACGATATGGGCCGGGTCATCGGAAAACAAGGCTATATCGCAAATTCCATGCGTCAAATTCTTAAAGCGTGCGCTATTAAAGAAAATGTGAAAGTAAATTTGGAGATTTCTTCATTGGATGAGTAAGCGGATAGGCATTGGCCGGGTTTTGTGTTCGCATGGCCTGGATGGGAAGCTTAAAATTGAAGTGGAGGATCCCCGCCAGGGAAGGTTTTACCCCGGGCAGATTCTTTATACCGAGGATGAGCGAGTTTACGAAGTGCAATCCTACTCGGATCAAGGATACTTTGGCTTTCTAAAACTGGCTCATGTAGACAGAAGGGAAGATGCAGACCGGTTTAAAGGTCAGGTTTTCTACATTGACGAACAAGATCTTCCGCCCCTTGGATCAAATGCTTTCTATATTAAAGACTTGACCGGGTTATCGATTCAGGATCCGAGCGGCCATGTTTTTGGCCATTTAGATCGGGTTTTGACCAATGTCGCCAATGATATTTTTGTGATGGTGGATGGACGGGGAGAGGAAGTTCTGATTCCTGCCGTTAAGGCGATTATCCTTGCGGTTGATTTGGAAAATAAAAGAATTATCGTCAATCCGATTGAGGGGCTCTTTCATGAAAATTGACATCTTAACCCTTTTCCCCGAAGTCTTTGACTTTCTAAGCAATTACGGGGTCATTGGAAAGGCGGTAGAATCGGGAAAGCTGGAAATTCGGCTGACGAACATTCGCAACTTTTCCCATGATAAGCATTGGAAAGTAGACGATACAGTTTTTGGGGGTGCCGCCGGAATGCTGATGATGCCGGGGCCCATTGTTGAGGCAATCGAATCCTTGCGGGAGAATAAGGAAGAGTTAGAGGATCCGGGTCATGTGATCTACCTTTCACCCCAGGGGCCGGTTCTCACCCAGGAAAAAGCAATTTCACTTTCCAAACAAGAGCACCTGATTCTTTTGTGCGGACATTATGAAGGAATCGACAGCCGGGTTAGCCAGCACTTTATTGATGAGGAAATTTCTATCGGAGACTATGTTTTAACCGGAGGAGAAATTCCGGCCATGGTTTTGGTAGATACTGTGGTAAGATGGATTGACGGAGTCTTGGGCAATGAAGCCAGCGCTCCCACCGACTCCCTGGCGGACGGGCTGATTCAGTATGATGAATACACAAAGCCTCGGGATTTCAGGGGGTTCCAGGTGCCGGAGGTGCTCCTAAATGGAAACCACAAAGCCATCGCAGAGTGGAGAAGACAAAGCAGTCTGGAAAATACAAGACGGAAACGTCCTGATCTCTATAAAAAGTATTTAGAAAAAGACCAGAGGAAAAAATAGGAGGAAACTTATGGAATATATGAAAAGTTTGGAGGCTGAACAGTTAAAAAAAGACCTGCCTGAATTTAATGTCGGCGATACGGTCAAGGTCAGCTATCGGATTAAAGAAGGATCGCGTGAACGTATCCAGGTCTTTGAAGGCACCGTCATTAAACGTCAGGGCGGCGGCGTTCAGGAAACCTTTACTGTTCGGCGTTTAAGCTATGGAGTAGGGGTTGAGCGGACTTTCTTTCTCCATTCTCCGAGAGTAGAAAAAATTCAGGTTACCCGTCAGGGCAAAACTCGTCGAGCAAAGATCTACTATCTGCGTGACCGGGTCGGCAAGGCAGCCAAAGTCAGAGAGAAGAAAAACTATTAATCTGAAAAATCCGAACAGCGCCCAGAAATCTCTTCTGAGCGCTGTTTTCTTATGATAAGGAGGCTCTATGGCAGTCAATTGGTATCCTGGCCATATGAAAAAAGCCCAGGATCAGATCAAAAAACTGCTCCCCCTGGTGGACCTGACTTTAGAAATTTTGGACTCCCGCCTGCCCCGTTCATCCGCCAACCATGCAATGGAAGAAATCACAAAAAACAAACCCAGACTGGTACTCCTAAACAAAAAAGACATGGCCTCTCCGGAGACAACCGACCTTTGGGTCCGGTATTTTCGCTCAAAGGGGATGGAGGCTCTGGCGGTGGATGGGCAGAGGGAAAATTTTGGCCCCGCCCTTCGCAAGAGAGCTCTTCTTCTTTTAGAGGAGAAAAGAGCAAAGGAGAGTGCGAAAGGAATGAGGGAAAGGGATATCCGCATGATGGTCTTCGGGATTCCTAATTCCGGAAAGTCAACCGTCGTCAACAATCTGGCTCAGCAGAAAAAGGCGAAGGTTGAAAATAAGCCGGGAGTCACCCGTTCGAACCAATGGATTAAAAGTCCCTGGGGCATTGTCCTCTTGGATACTCCGGGTATTTTAATGACCCGGCTCAGTGAGGAACAGGGTCTTCATCTGGCCTGGACCGGGGCAATTAAAGATCAGATCCTGGATCTTCAGGACCTGAGCTTTGCTTTTTTAGAGTGGATAAAAAAAGCCTATCCTGAAAGCCTGGAAAACCGTTATGGGGTTCGGGCGGATCAACCGACCCTTCGCCTGATGGATGAGATTGGAAGAGCCATTGGTGCGGTTCAGAGGGGGGGAGAAATTGATTACGGAAGGACAAGCCAGAGAATTTTGGACGATTTTCGAAAGCTCAGGCTGGGACGCATAAGTTTGGAAGAACCTGATACAAAATGAAAAGACATCATTGGACTGATTCGCAGCTGGCATCACTCCAGCAAAAAATTGAAAGGACCTCTTTGGTCTGCGGGGTAGACGAAGTGGGACGGGGACCTCTGGCCGGTCCGGTCCTTTCCTGTGCTATTATCA
>CAMYOR010000070.1 GCA_947278105.1 uncultured Tissierellia bacterium | reverse complement strand
AGATCCTGAGATGTCTCGTGGGCTCGGAGATGTGTATAAGAGACAGCTTCCCACCTCTCCTCCCGGGCCATCAATAAAAAAGCCCTTCAGGAGAAATACGGCCTTCCAGTTCGTCCGGACCTTCCCTTAATCAGTATCGTCTCCCGGCTGACCCCCCAGAAGGGAATGGATCTAATCGCTTATATTTCTGAGGAAATGATGAAAAGAGACCTGCAGCTAGTCGTCCTTGGAACCGGAGATTCCTCCTATGAACAGATGTTTCTGGATCTTGCCCGAAAGCATCCCGACAAGTGTGCGTCAAGGATTTATTTTAACGATGACCAATCCCGTCAGATCTACTCCGCTGCCGATCTTTTTCTGATGCCTTCGGTTTATGAGCCCTGCGGCCTCTCACAGATGGTTGCCATGCGCTATGGGGCTATCCCTATTGTAAGAGAAACCGGCGGCCTCAGAGATTCTGTGGAAGCCTACAATAAGTATGAGAGGACGGGGGACGGGTTTAGCTTTGCCCATATTAATGCGGACGACCTTCTCCATGTCCTGGATGAAGCAACCGATCTTTATAAAAACCAGAAGGACCAATTTCGAAATCTTCAGGTCAGAGCCATGAATAAGGACTTCTCCTGGAAGGCTTCTTCCAGGGCCTACCTGGACCTTTACCAGTCCTTAAAAGCTTAAACCGAAGCCATTAGAAAGCAGTTTTATTTTATGGATGATGAGAAGATGTTCCCGCAAAGGGGTCTAAATGCCAAGCTTGGGGCCCGATATCGCCCTGAAAGGACCTTTTTTTGCCTCTGGGCTCCGGGAACAGAAGAAATTAAACTGAACCTTTACCTTGAAGGAGAAGGGCCAGTTTTTCGAACCTACCCAATGGAAAGAGAAAATGACCTCTGTTCCCTGATCCTGGAAGGGGATTATCAGGGCTTTTACTATACCTTCGAAAGAGAGGGGAAAGAGGCCACCGATCCTTATTCCCGAGCTTGCTCCCTGAACCATCGAAGATCCTTTATCGTGGACCTTTCCAAAACCAATCCACCGGGTTTTCTTTCCGACACCTTTGTGGATACTCCTCAAGAGAAGGCAGTCATTTATGAAACCCATGTGGGGGATTTCACCTTTGATCCTTCTTCCGGAGTTAAAGACCCGGGAAAATATACCGGTTTCATCGAGCCGGGAACCCATTATAAAAAATTCTCCACGGGTTTTGACCATTTAAAGGACCTAGGGATCACCCATGTCCACTTAATGCCCATTCAAGAGTTTGCGACCGGGGATGAGAGTCTGGACCGTTTCGGCGATGACGATAACTATCATTGGGGCTATGACCCGGAGCTCTACAATGTACCCGAGGGAATGTACTCGATAAACCCCTCGGACCCCCCATCCAGAATCTATGAATTTAAAAGCCTGGTACTGGCCCTCCATCAGGCAGGAATCGGGCTGATCTTGGATGTGGTTTACAACCATACCTGGAAAACGCAGGACTCAAATTTAAATCTTCTGGCTCCCAATGCCTATTATCGTTTTTCCGGCGGTCATTTCTCCAACGGGTCGGGAGTCGGCAATGAAATAGCCTCTGAAAAGCCCATGGTAGGAAAATTGATCCTGGATTCCCTGGCCTACTGGCAGGAGGAGTATCATATTGATGGCTTTCGATTTGATTTGATGGCCCTGATGGATAAAGAAACGGCTGACCAGGCCGTTAAAAGGATCCTTGCAAAAAATCCGAGGGCAGTGATCTATGGAGAACCCTGGACGGGGGCAGAATCAGCCCTTCCTCTTGACCTTCAGACACGGTGGAAGGATCAGGTTAAAAGGGATTTTGCCCTTTTTAACGAACGCTACCGGAAGGCGATCGGCGGAGAAAATGAACCGGGCTCCCGAGGATTTGCCCAGGGAAATACTGATCTAGTCCAGGAAATGGCCATGGGGATCCGGGGGTCGGTTCCTTTTATGGGAGAACCAGGGGATTTGGAAAATCCCATTGAGACCGTAAATTATTTTAACTGCCATGACAATTTGATTTGGGAAGATAGACTCCAAAGCTCAGTGGAAAAGAAAGATCGGATAAAGCCCATGACAAAGCTGGCCTTTGGCCTTCTCCTGACTTCTCAGGGCCTGCCCTTTTTCCACGCCGGCAATGAATTTTGTCGAACCAAGCAAATGGACCCAAATTCCTACCATTCTCCTTTTTCAGTCAATGCCATCGACTGGTCTTTTAAAGAGAAGAATCAGGACCTGGTCCTTTACGTGAAAGAACTGATTAACCTTCGAAAGGCGTATCCGGTTTTTTCACTTCGGACGGGCGAAGAAGTGAGAAAAAGGGTCAAAAGATGCCCGATCTCCTCGGACAATATCTTGGCCTTTCTCTATCAAGTTGACACAGAAAGCCAAAACAACTGGCTTTTAGTCGTCCACTACAATGGCTGGAATTCCCTTCGGCTCTCGGAGGAATTCCTATTTCGGGAACTGAAATGCAGTCAAATTGACATCCAGAAGATCTTTGATCCCTGGGGAGAGATCCTGGTCAACCGGGTAAGCTCCAGCATTTCCGATCATGAAAGCCTAGAGCTAGAGCCCTTATCGACGACGATTTTTAAGCTGAAGCGGGGAGGAGTGAAATATGAATTATAGAGAAGTTTATCAGTCCTGGTTAAATAACAAATATATGAACAAGGAGACGATCCGAGAGCTCAAGTCCATCCAAGGGCAGGAAGAGGAAATCCGGGATCGGTTTTATCAGCGGTTGGAATTTGGTACGGCCGGCCTTCGTGGAAAGCTCGGCGCAGGAACGAACCGGATGAACCTTTATACGGTCGCCGAAGCAACGGAAGGCTTTGCCCGAATGATTGATAAACGAGGCCCTGAAGCAAGAAAAAGGGGAGTGGCTATCGGCTATGATGTCCGCCACCAATCAAAGGAGTTTGCGGACCTTGCCGCAGAAATTTTCGCCGCCCACGATATTCACGTTTACCTCCATAAAAATATTTGCCCGACCCCCCTGCTCTCCTATACTGTCCGGGAGCTTCACACCTTTGCCGGTCTAATGATCACCGCTTCCCATAACCCCCGGGAATACAACGGATATAAGGCATACAATGATCAGGGATCGCAGATTCTGGATGATTGGGCCGAGGAAATCGAAAATAACATTGATCAGGTTGACTCTTATTTTTCCATTCCCCGCCTTTCTATTGACATTGCCCTGGAGAAAAAAAGAGTGGAGCCGGTTCCGGACTTTCTCATTGACAAATATTATAAGGACGTTTTGTCCCTGACGATCCATGACGGGGACGAGCTGGATAAATCGATCTCCTATGTCTATTCTCCCTTAAATGGCTGCGGAAATATTCCAGTTCGCACCATTTTAAAGGAAAGGGGCTTTGACAGAATCCATATCGTTAAAGAACAGGAAAATCCCGATCCCGACTTTACTACTGTGGGCTATCCCAACCCCGAAGACCCGAAGGCTTTTAGGCTTTCAGAGACCCTGGGAAAGGAAGTTGGGGCAGAACTTCTTTTTGCAACGGACCCGGATTCCGACCGGTGCGCTTTAGAAGTTTTGGACAAGGACGGATCCTATGTTTTTCTCAATGGCAATAAAATTGGAGCCCTCCTGGGCCATTACATAATTAGCGAGCTCTTTCACTTGGGACGGCTTCCTAAAAATCCTGCCGTCATCAAATCCATCGTCACCGGAGATATGCTCTTCTCCGTGGCCGAAGAATACGGAGTCAAAGGCTTCGAAGTCCTAACAGGTTTTAAAAATATTGCGGGTCTAGTGAACCTTTGGGATCAAAGCGGAGCATTCAATTATGTTTATGGGTTCGAAGAATCCATCGGATACAATGCCTCCACCTTTGTCCGGGATAAAGATGCCGTTTCCTCGGCCATGCTGATCCTAGAAATGGCGGCTTTTTATAAGAAAAGGGGCATGAGTCTCCTGGACGGCTTGGAAGAGCTCTACCAACATTATGGCTACTTTTCGGAAAAACTTTTTTCCTTTGTTTTGGAAGGGCAGGCAGGCCAGGAAAGGATTGGCCGGATTATGGAAGCCTTCCGAAAGGCCCCCATTCCGGAGATCAGTGGACGAAAACTTTTCCGAACCATAGATTATGCCCAAGATCCAACCGGCCTTCCCCGATCAAATGTATTAAAATATCTCTATGAGGGAGATTTCTGGTTTGCGGTTCGCCCATCCGGGACAGAACCAAAGATCAAGCTCTACCTTTATTCTCGTGGGAAAAATCCAAAAGAGAGCCGGGAAAAGCTGGAAGCAATGGAAAAGGCGGCAAAAGGCCGCATGGAATCGGTCGAGTGATTTTTCATAAAACAGACAGGAGCTGGCCATGGAGGCATTTTTTGATCAATTAGAGAGTCTTTTATTTCGTAATTTAATTGGCTCGGTCAATCTCTATGTCATTTTATCCACCCTTTTGAAGTTTCTCTTCGTCCTGATCGTTTTATCGTATATTGGCAGGATTGTGAAAATGATCTATATGGACATCTCCTCGGCTTCCTATAAGGAGCCGGAGGATGTTGCCTATTTCAAACTTTTAAACGATCCCGGCCGCTACGATTTTCCGGTTCGTAATGAATACTACCTTGCCGATAATACGACCATCGGCCGGGCCGATGATAATTTTATTGTCTTAAAAGACCCGCGAATGAGCAAACATCAGGCGATTATCGTCCATCAAAAAGGACATTACTTCATTGATGACCGGGGCTCTACCAATCCCACGATGATTAACGACCAGCCTGTTCAGGGGCCGACTGAACTTTTGTCTCATGACATTGTCACCCTGGGCGATATTGACTTTGCTTTTATTAACGGAGCAGAAAATGAATAAAAAAGACCAAGCGTATCTGAATAAAATGAAGGCCCCTGGACCTACCCTATGGCTCCTGACTCTTTTTCAGATCCTGGCCCTTTCTCTTGTCTTCGCCTTTCACGTGAAGGAACTGAGCATGAGCTCCCTGGTCTTTGGAATAGGCCTGATTTTAATGACCACCCTCTCGATTGGCCTCATGCAAAAGTCCTCGGAGGGCGACCCCTATTTTCTTATGATCGTCAATATGATTTTTTCAATTGGGGTCATTATGATCTACCGGATCCGACCGGGCTTAGGGGAGCGGCAGCTTTTTTTCTACCTTGTCGGAGTCATCCTATATTTTGTCGCCTACCTTTTTTTAAAAAGAACCCACGCCCAGTGGGAAGGGCGTTTTGTCTTTTTTTTCCTTCTGACCCTTGCACTTTTCTTGGTTACCCTGGTCTTTGGCGTTTCCTACCATGGAGCAAAAAACTGGATCCGCTTTGGTAACCTCTTTCAGATTCAGCTTACAGAGTTTGCCAAGCTTCCCTATGTTTATATGGTTGCCTCCTGGTTCCAGCACTATGAAGACTTTCAAAAATCTCTCCTGAAAAAATGGTCCCTGTCCTTGGCGGTTTTTTTCTTCATTGGCCTTTTCTTTATCCAGCACGAACTGGGCACGGCCATGGTCTTTTTTGCGGTGATGATCGTCTGTCAATTTGCTTTTGAGCGAAACCGGGAGATTCCCTTCGTAAATTTGGCCTTGGCTTTCGGAGGCCTTTACCTGGCCTATCGTCTATTTCCTTATGTTCAAACC
>CAMYOR010000069.1 GCA_947278105.1 uncultured Tissierellia bacterium | reverse complement strand
CTGAGATGTCTCGTGGGCTCGGAGATGTGTATAAGAGACAGGTCATTGACTGGTTCCAGAAGAATCATCCGGACCGTAAGGTTGGCTTAGTTAAGGTTCATCTCTATCGGCCCTTCAGCGTTAAGCACTTCCTGGATGTCCTCCCCAAGTCCGTCAAGAAAATTGCAGTTCTTGACCGCACCAAGGAAAAAGGCGCCATCGGCGAGCCCCTCTACCTGGATGTCAGCCGTGCGCTCTATGACGGGGATTGCCGTCCCATCGTCCTGGCCGGCCGCTACGGTTTAGGCTCTAAGGATACCACCCCAACCGCCATCTTAGCCGTATACAAGAACCTCTTTGCAGATCAGCCCAAGGATCACTTCACCATCGGAATCGAAGATGATCTGACCCATCTTTCCCTCGATCAGAGCGAAGCTCTGCACATTGTCGAAGAAGGAACCACCCGCTGCAAGTTCTGGGGCTTCGGATCCGATGGTACCGTTGGCGCCAACAAGCAAGCCATCAAGATCATCGGCGACAACACCCCCATGTATGCCCAGGGCTACTTCGACTACGATGCCAAGAAGTCCGGCGGTCTCACCGTTTCCCACTTACGTTTTGGAGACAAGAAAATCCGCTCCACCTACCTCCTCGACGAGGCGGACTTCACCTCCTGCTCTAAGCAGGCTTATGTCAACCAGTATGACCTACTCCGCGGACTCAAGAAGGGCGGCACCTTCCTTCTGAACTGCACCTGGTCCAAGGATGAATTAGATGCCCACCTGCCCGCCTCCATGAAGAGATACCTGGCAAAGAACGAGATCAACTTCTACATCATTAACGCTGCCGATATCGCTCAGGAATTAGGTCTTGGCTCCAGAACCAACATGATCGTTCAGGCCGCTTTCTTCAAGCTCTCTGGCGTTCTGCCTCTGGATGAAGCCGTTCAGCACCTCAAAGACTCGATCATGAAGACCTACGGACATAAAGGCGATGACGTGATTGCCATGAACAACGCCTCCGTTGACCGTGGAATTTCTGACCTGGTCAAGGTGGATGTTCCTGCAGAATGGGCCAACGCCAAAGATGAAGCCAAGGCAGAAATTGACGCAACTGAATTTGAAAAGTCGGTCGTCCTGCCCATGCTCCGCCATGAAGGCGATGACCTGCCGGTATCCGTATTCAAAGATCATGCAGACGGCCATTGGGACAACAGCACTTCCGCCATTGAAAAGCGCGGCATTGCCCTCTATACCCCGAAGTGGGATATCGACAAGTGTATCCAGTGTAACCAGTGCTCCTTCGTCTGCCCGCACGCAGTCATTCGTCCCTTCCTTTTAGATGAAGAAGAAGTGAAGAAGGCTCCGGAAGGCTTTGAGACAAAGAAGGCCATCGGCAAGGGCTTAGAGGGACTTGAGTTCCGCATCCAGGTTTCCCAGCTTGACTGTACAGGCTGCGGCAACTGCGCGAACATCTGCCCCGCTGGCGCTCTGTCTATGGAAAGATTTGAAGAACAGTACCAGGAGCAGAAGGGCCTTTGGGACTTTGCTTTCAATGAAGTCTCCAATAAGCCAGACCTGGTAAGTCGGACCACGGTCAAGGGTTCTCAGTTTGTCCAGCCTCTGCTTGAATTCTCAGGCTCCTGCGCTGGCTGCGGCGAGACTCCTTACGCACGTTTAGTCACCCAGCTCTTCGGAGATCACATGATGATCGCCAATGCGACCGGATGCTCTTCGATTTGGGGCGCTTCGGCACCTTCGACTCCTTACACCACCACCTGCTGCGGCTGCGGCCCATCCTGGGGCAACTCCCTCTTTGAGGATGCGGCAGAATACGGCTTCGGCCAGCTGCTTGCCAATGAGTCCAACATGGACCTGATCCAGGCCAAGATGGAAGAATTCAAAGAGAAGAACGTCGACTCCAAGTGGAACGAGCTCTTTGATGCCTGGATTGCTGGACGCGATGACCATATCGAATCCAAGAAAGCAACGGCAGAAATCCTGAACTACGCCGAAAATAAGGTCTCCTGCGACAAGGCCCAGTGCCTCTTGGACGAGATCCTCGACCTCAAGGACTTCATGGTCAAAAAATCCGTCTGGATCTTCGGCGGCGATGGCTGGGCATTTGATATCGGCTTTGGCGGCCTCGACCACGTCCTGGCTTCCGGCAAAGACATCAACGTCCTGGTCATGAACACGGAAGTTTACTCCAACACCGGCGGTCAGTCCTCCAAGGCAACCCCACTTGCTGCAGTCGCACAGTTTGCTGCAGGCGGCAAGAGAATCCGGTCGAAAGACCTGGCTCTGATGGAATCGACCTATGGCTATGTCTACACCGCTCAGGTTGCCATGGGAGCCGATCACAACCAGTGCATTAAAGCAATGGTCGAAGCAGAATCCTACAACGGTCCATCTCTGATCATCGCCTACGCACCTTGCATTAACCACGGCATCCGGATCGGAATGGGCAAGAGCCAGATTCGCGAGAAAGAAGCGGTTGCTGCTGGTTACTGGCACCTCTGGAGATATGATCCTCGCCGTGCAGAAGAAGGAAAGAATCCCTTCCAGCTTGACTCCAAGAAGCCGACCGCAGACTTCAAGGAATTCCTCATGGGCGAAGTTCGTTACTCCTCCTTACAGAGAAACTTCCCAGAGATTGCGGAAGAACTCTACACCAAGGCAGAAGAAGCAGCCAAGGCTCGCTACGAGAAATACGAACGCCTTGCAGAAGAGAAGTAATTCAGCCTCACCTATTTCAAGCTTATGGATTGAACAAGGCTGTAACTCTTTAGGCCAAATGGCCAGGGCCGGGACAAGAAATTGTCCCGGCCCTTTCTTTTTGCCTCGCTGTGGGGCCCCGGCCGGAGCAGGGCTCGCCGGGGTAATATTTTCATGGCCATGTCTTGACTTTTTAATTATAAGAAATAAAATATAATCAAACGACAATCTACAAGGAGAATGATTATGGATCTTAGGCTTGCTCACCGCTATCAAAATGAACAGGGACAAACGATTGACCAGCCCTTAGCGGTCCATCTTTTGACGGTCGGAGAAGAATGCCAGAAGCGGGCCCTGAAGGTGGGAATGGGCTCCTTAGCGTACTTAATCGGATGTTCCCATGATCTTGGCAAATCCTTTGTTTTTCAGACCTATCTTCGGGGGGAAAATCTTTCCGTCAATCACTCCACAGCGGGGGCATATTTTCTTTTTCGAAAGGGGAGGGCCTTCTTGAAAAAAACCGGCAAGGAGAGCCGGGAAGCCATGAGCTTTTTGTGTTTTCTCACCTATCCCATTTTGCAGCACCATGGGCTTTTTGATGTCGTGAACTTTTCATTGCCTAAAAAAATTCAGGAGATCGAAATTTATCTTTATTCGTTTTACCGGTTGCTTCAGAAAAATTCAGAAGAAGATTTTATCGAAGTTCAGAACTATGGAGAAACCTTTTCCAAGGACCTTCCCTTGAGCCTGGACGAAATTTTCGAAAGGGCTTTTGAAGAATGGGAGATTTTTAACCGGAAGATTCGTCAAATGGCCAAAGCTTCAAGGGGAGAAGGCGCTTATCCCTATTACCAGGCCTGCGGGATCCGCCTTCTCCTTTCGATCTTGAAAGAAGCCGACATATATGACTCCTCCAATTTTTATCGGGACCTTCCGGATCGAAGATATGGTCAGGAGGAAAAAATGCGCATTTGGGAAGAGGGCCAAAGGCGCATGGAAAAGAGGGCTAAGCTTTTTGAAGGAAAATCCAATCCCACGGAACTAGACCAGGTAAGATGCCGCCTTTCCCGGGCCTGTAAAGCTTCGGCTCTCGTTCAGGAAAAAGGACTTTTTACCTTGGAGCTTCCCACAGGAGCGGGGAAAACGGCCAGCGTCCTCCGCTTTGCCCTAAACCATGCTCTTCATTTCAGCAATCAACGAATTTTTTACACTACCGCTTTTTTAAGCGTTTTGGAACAAAGCGCCGAGTCCATTCGAAATATTTTAGGAAACCAGGAATATATTCTGGAACACCACTCCAATGTTGTCCGGGAGGAGCCCGAAGATAAGATCGGGACCAATGAAAATGATCGAGAAAACCAAGCCGACCGGGAAGAGACCGCCCAATACCAGTATCTGATCGAATCCTGGGAAAGTCCGATAATCTTAACGACCTTAGTGCAGATGACCAATAGCCTTTTCGGAGGAAAGAGCGCTCAAATCCGGAGGTTTTGCAAGCTGATAGATAGTGTCCTTATCATGGACGAGGTGCAAAGCTTGCCCCTTAAAGCAATTACGAACATGAATTTGATGACGAATTTTTTAACGGAAATCATGGGGGCGACGGTGATTCACTGCACCGCAACCACGCCCGTTTATGATCATCCAATTATCGCTCATCCAGCCATTTATCATAAGATATTTAATGACTCTTCTTCCCTTGCCGAAGTCAAAGAGGAAGAACTTCCTTCTTTTAATCGGGTGGAATTTTTCAGTCTTTTAGGGCCAGAAGCGAAGGAAACCCTCTCCGTACCAGACTTTTGCGACCGGCTGAACAAAGAAATGGAAAAAGCCCAGAGCGCCCTGGTGATCTGTAATAAAAAGGCAGAAGTCATGGCCATTTATCAGACGCTTCTTGAACATTCAGATGAGAGGACGGATCCCGAAGGAGACCTCGTCTATTTAACCACCAATCTTTGCCCTGCCCATCGTTTGGACCGAATTCATCAAATGGACCTAGCGCTCAAGGCCAACCGCCGGGGAGAAAACCATCGGCTGATTTGCATCAGCACCCAGCTGGTAGAAGCTGGTGTGGATCTGGACTTTGACCTCGTCTTTCGAGAGGCCGCTGGCCTCGATAGCCTGATTCAATCGGCAGGAAGATGTAACCGGGAAGGAAAAAGGACTTTTCAAGGAGCCTTCATCCCCGGAAAATGCTTTTCTTTTCGTCTTCAGGCCGATGATCTCAGGAGGCTTCCGACAATCCAATGGGCTCAGGATGCCCTTTTGGCGGCCATGAGAAGAATAGATGAAAGCCAGGGCGCATTTGATCCCGAAGATCTAAAAGAAGAATACTTCACCCGTTATTATCAGGCCCATCCCTCTTCCATGGATTATCCTCTCTCTTCCCATCAGGAAGGGGCCAGCATTTTTGATCTCCTTTCCGCCAATCAAAAAAATCTAGACGATATGGCGACCCAGGCAGCCGATCTTCGCGCCTTTAAAATGCAGGCGGATAATTTTCCTCTCCACCAAAATTTTCGAACCGCAAGCGAGAACTTTCACCTAATCGAAGAAAAAAATCAACAGACGGTCCTGGTACCCTATAAAAATGAAGATTTTTTGGACCAGATCTTTGAAGCGGAAAGAAGGCAAAACTATCCTTGGGCAAAAAAATTAATCCGGAAAGCATCTATTTATTCAGTTGACCTTCCGCAAAACTTTATCGAAGCTCATCCGGAAGCCTATTTTCGACTTTTTCAGGACAAGATTTTTATTTTACAGAAGGACTGGTATGATTCAAAATTCGGCATTAACCTGGATCATCCTCAAAATTTGCCCATTCTTGTGGAATAGAGAGACAATAAAAAAAAGAATTATTTTAGGAAAGGAGTTTTATGACAATGAAGGAAGAAAAGTTTCGGTCTGTCTCTTATACACATCTGACGCTGCCGACGAATAGAGAGGTGTAGA
>CAMYOR010000068.1 GCA_947278105.1 uncultured Tissierellia bacterium | reverse complement strand
TTGGGGTGGAGTTTTTAGTGTTAAATTTTTAACAGGGCCCTTGGCTTGCTCGACATGAAGGCCCCCACTCCACCCCAATCGGCGTTTTTCGAGCTTTGGGGTGGAGTTTTTTATGTTAAACTTTTAACAGGCATCCCCTGGGGCCGACTAGGTGCTTGGCAACGGGACACGTCGTGGCGGGGCTTTGCCTATTCCACTTCGCCCCTTTCTTCTTCCTCTGCAAGGAGTATTTCTCCGGCAAGTAGTATAATGAAGAAAAGATAAAAGATTTCACCGGGATTTCACCGGCCTTAACATGGTCCTTGAAAGAATCCGATAAAATTTGAATAGAAAGGAAGCTCCTATGGCTGATGACCTGCTTCTGGATATCTTATCCAAAAAGTTCCCCAATAAAAAGGAGGCGGTGGGCGAGATTATTCGTCTGCGCACTCTGATGGCCATGCCGAAGGGGACCGAGTATTTCTTCTCCGATATTCATGGGGAGGACCGGGCCTTTATCCACCTGCTCCGGTCCGCTTCGGGCAATATCCGCCGAAAGATCCACGATGTCTACTGCTCCCGCCTGTCTCCGGAAAGGCAGAAGGAGCTGGGCACCCTGGTTTATGACCCGGTCAATTTTCTGGAAAAAAGGAAAAGTCTGGTCCGAGACTCGCGCTGGGTACGAAATACGATTTTAGAGCTGGTGGAGGTGGCCCGGTATATTTCCTCCAAGTATACCCAGTCCTCCATTGGGAAAAAGATACCAGACCGGTATAAGGAGGTCCTCCACGAGCTCTTTGTCACCAACGACGGAGAGATTGACCGGAGGGAATATTACGATGCCATTATCACAGCAATTTTGGATGAAAATGCCCAGGAAGATTTTTTGATCTGCCTCTGTACGATGATTCAAAGGATCTGCGTCAACCATATCCACGTGCTGGGGGATATTTTTGATCGGGGACCGGGGCCCCATAAGATTATTGAAGAGCTGATTAAATTTGGAAATGCTGTAGATATCCAGTGGGGAAACCATGACGCCGAGTGGATTGGGGCGGCTTTGGGAAACCAGGCCCTGCAGATGTCCGTTCTCCGGTCGGCGACCAAGTACAACACCTTTGATGCCTTGGAGGATGGGTATGACATCCACCTGCGGGCCTTAAATAACTTTGCCACCAAGTACTATTCCAATGATCCCTGCGACCAGTTTCAGCTGAAGGTCTATGATGAAAATGTCTATGACATCGTGGACCGGGACCATGCCTACCGGATGCACAAGGCCTGTGCCATCCTCCAGTTTAAGCTGGAGGGCCGGCTCATTGAGCGCCATCCGGAGTATGGGATGGACGATCGCAATGTCTTAAAAAAGGTGGACTGGGACACGATGGAGTATGTAGATCAGGGGAAAAGATATCCCCTCAGGGACACCCATTTTCCCACGGTGGACCCCAAGGATCCCCTGAAGCTCATCCCGGATGAGGAGGAGCTTTTAAACGGGATCAATGCCTCTTTCCTCCATTCGGAAAGGCTCCAAAGGCATATGACCTATCTCTTTAATCACGGGTCCGCCTACCTTGCCATGAACGGAAACCTCCTCTTCCACGGGTGCGTCCCCATGGATGAAAAGGGCAATTTCCTCTCCCTGGACTATGAAGGGGCCTCCTACCAGGGAAAGGCTCTCTTCGACAAGATGGACTACGAGGTCACCCAGGCCTACTATGCCCCGGAACACTCCGAAACCAAAAACAATTCCGTGGACTTTATGTGGTACATCTGGTGCGGGCCGAAAAGTCCTATGTTCGGAAAGTCGAAGATGGCCACCTTTGAAAACTACTTTGTCGGCGATAAGGACCTTTCTCATGAGGAGCTTAACCCCTACTACGCCCTTTCTCACCAGCCGGAGGTCTGCGACCGGGTCCTTGAGGAATTCGGTCTGGAGCAGGAAGGCTCCCATATTATCAATGGCCATATCCCGGTTAAGATGAAAGACGGCGAAGAGCCCATCCGGGCCGGGGGGAGACTCTTTGTCATTGACGGGGGCATTGCCAAAGCCTACCAGGAAAAGACGGGAATGGCCGGATATACGCTGATTTTTAACTCCCACCACATCGCCTTGGCCGAACACAAGGATTATGTAAAGATCACTGACGATCTGGAATCCTATGCCCCCCAGGTCCGGACCGTGGACCGGTATGAAAGAAGGTTTTTGACCGGAGATACGGACCAGGGGAAAATTTACCGGCAAAAAATCAATCAGCTTCGAAAACTCATCGAAGCCTATAACAATGGCATTTTAAAGGAACAATATGTGACCCGCGGCTATTGCAAGCGCTGCTGAAGAAAGGAAGATTCATGGCTGAAAATACTGAAAAGACAGAAAAGAAAGAAAAGGCTCTCTCCTGTCCTCTTGTCTCCCGGGACAACTCTTTTACCCAAAACCGGGAGCTCTCCTGGCTGGACTTTAATGAAAGAGTCCTCGAAGAAGGGATGGATCCCCGGGTTCCCGTTCTGGAAAGGGCAAAGTTTATCTCTATTTTCACCTCGAACCTGGACGAATTTTTCCGGGTCCGAGTGGGATCTTTGATCAATATCGAAAGTCTGAAAAAAAATGCCCATGACAATAAGACTGGCTGGACGGCCGAGGAACAGCTGACCCATGTCTTTGAAAGGATTCCCGCCCTTTATCGAAAAAGGGACCGGGCCATGGACCTTCTTCGGCCCCTTCTGGAAAGGGAGGGCATCCGCCGACTTTCCTTGGTAGACCTCACGGAAAAAGAGGCCCTATATCTGGACCGCTACTATGAGTCCAGGGTCCTTCCGATCCTCTCCCCCCTGATTATTGACGCCCGCCACCCCTTTCCGAATCTGGTTAACCTTCAGTCCTACATCTTCTCGGACGTTGTCGATGAGGACGGGGAGGTTTTTTACGGACTGATTTCTCTGCCCCCCCAGCTGCCCCAGATGATCTTTTTCCCGGGGACCACCACCTGCGTCCCTTTAAGCGAAGTCATCATGGACCGGGCGGAGTCCCTCTTCAAAGGCTTTAAAATTGAGAGCCGGGCGGTGATTTCCATCACCCGGTCGGCGGACATTGACCTGGATGAGGGGCTGGACGAAATGGATGGAAATATCCGGTCCCTGATGAAAAAAGCCCTGAAAAAGCGCCAGCACCTGGCTCCGGTCCGGCTGGAAATTCAGGGAGACCTGCCCCAGGAGAGCATTGACTTTTTAACCCGCCACCATAATCTCAAAACCACCCAGGTTTACCGGTCCCAATGCCCTCTCCGTCTCAAGTTTTTCTTTGAAATGGAGGACATGGTGACGCCGAAGATGAAGGACCGGGTCCTCTACAAGCCCTTTGAGCCCCAGCCCTCTCCCCTTTTCGACAGTCATCGTCCGATCATGGATCAGATTTTGGAGGGGGATAAGATCCTGCATTTCCCCTACGAAACCATGGAGCCCTTCCTCAAGCTCTTAAAGGAGGCCGCTCACGACCCCGCGGTTGCCACGATCCGCATTACGATCTATCGGATGGCTTCGGTTTCCAAGGTTGCCGAGGCTCTGGCGGAGGCGGCGGAAAATGGAAAGGAAGTCCTGGCCCTGATGGAGCTTCGGGCCCGGTTTGATGAGGAAAATAACATTGACTATTCGGAAAGGCTGGAGCAGGCGGGCTGCACGATCATCTACGGGCTTGAAAATTTCAAGGTCCACTCCAAGGTCTGCCAGATCACCTTTTTCCGGGATAATAAGGTCCAGTTTATTACCCAGATTGGAACGGGAAATTACAACGAAAAGACGGCCCGGGCCTATACCGACCTTTCTCTAATGACGGCAGACCCGGTGATTGGCCGGGATGCGGGCCTATTCTTTAAAAATATGCAGATCGGATCCCTGACCGGCAAATATGAAAAGCTCCTCCAGGCCCCCACGGGCATCAAGCCCGGGCTGATGAAGCTGATGGACCGGGAAATTGACCGAGCCAAAAGAGGGGAAGAGGCTGAAATCATCTTAAAGTGCAATTCCGTCTCGGAGAGGGAAATTTTGGATAAGATCTCGGAGGCCTCCCAGGCCGGGGTTCGGATCACGATGATTGTCCGGGGGATTTGCTGCATCCTGCCGAAAATCCCCGGAAAGACCGAAAACCTCCGGGTGATCTCCATTGTCGGAAGGTTCCTGGAACACCACCGAATCTATTCCTTCGGAGTAGGTCATGAGGACCTGTTTATCTCTTCGGCGGACCTGATGACCCGAAACCTGGTCAACCGGGTGGAAGTGGCCTGCCCAATCCAGGACCCGGCGATGAAAAAAAGAGTTTCCCATATTTTAGATGTCTGCCTGGCAGATAGGGCCAAATCTAAGGAGCTTCAGGCCGACGGGTCCTACCTTCCCCTGAGGGGACGAGTCCAAGAGGAAGACGAAGAAAGAAAAGAAGAAATCGGCGCCCAGTCCACCTTTATGAAAGAGGCGGAGGAAGCGGCGAGAAAAAAGGATAAGGATATGAAAAAAGATGAAATGACAGGCTTACAGCCCACCCTCCGAAAGCCAAAGAAGGAGCGTCCCTTAGAGCTTGGAAAAACCTATGATGTCCGAAATCTTCCCAAAGAAAAAAAGGGCTTCTGGGCAAAGATCAATGGCTGGTTTAAGGACAAATAAATCCGGCCTTTCCGGGGAAGGCTGGGCCGGAGAAAGGGACCTTCGAGACTTTGACCACCTTGTTTTTGACGTAGACGGGACCCTGGTCACGGAGAAGAAAAAAATCAGTCCCGCCCTCCGGGCCTGCCTCCGGGACCTCCAGGCTCAGGGCCGAAAAGTCTATCTCTGCACCGGAAGGACGGTGGACGGGGTCCTTTCCTATGCCCGGGACCTGGAGATGGAAAAGCATGGAGGGGTCCTCATTGGGATGAACGGATCCCTGGTCCAGCGGATGGACGGGAAAGTGCTTCTGGATCCGGAGGCCCTCGACCGGGAAAGGCTCCGGCCCCTACTGGCGCCTTTTGATGGGCTGGATCTTTTGACCCTGGCTTTTTACCGAAATGACATGGCCTGCGCCTTGAACCGGGCAAGTTTCAATCTTTTTGAATTGGCGGCCTCCAAATTTCCCCGCTTTAACCGGCTTCCGATGAATATCTGCCGGTCCTACAAGGACTTTCGAGAGGAGGCCCCCCTGAAGGTCCTTTTCATGGGAAGGCCGGAGGCCCTTTCTAAGGCCCGGGCCGAGATCCTCGCCCCCTATCGGGAGGACTATGCCATGGTCGATTCTGCTGATTTTTTCGTAGAGGTCATGCCCAAGGGGACAAACAAGGGCCGGGGCCTGGCCCGGCTTTTTGAAAAGGAAAAAACAGATCCCCAGAGGGTGATGGCCTTTGGGGATCAAAATAACGATCTGGAAATGATTGAAATGGCGGGGCTGGGCCTTGCCATGGGAAATGCCAGCGAAAGGCTCAAAGATGCGGCGGACCTTGTGATCGGGACCAATGAAGAAGACGGGATTTGCCGGTTTCTAATCGAGGCTGGTCTCTGGGATCCCCGGCCCGAACTTCGGGCCCTTCTGCTCCCTCCGGCTTTTAAAAAATGACTGGATTAATTTCCGGCAGGGTGCTTCCAGGACTTTTGACCGGACCCGGACTTTCCAGAGGTTTTTTTTGGGAGAGAGGACATCGACCATGGAGCCGCACCCCCCTCTTTCCGGATCCGCAGTTCCATACACTAACCGGCCCAGGCGGGCATTGACC
>CAMYOR010000067.1 GCA_947278105.1 uncultured Tissierellia bacterium | reverse complement strand
ATTCTCGAGAGCCAATTCAGGCTCTATTTTTTGCTGAAATTATTAAACTCAAAGTCATTCATCTATTCAATTTGGAAGGTTCTCGCTTCTCTCTTTTGGAGAGTTAGCTTTTTTATTGTATCATGCGGTTTGGGTCTTGTCAAACAAATTTCAAGATTGTTGATTGAAAACTTTTTAATTTGCAGACCGCCCCTCAGGCACGACTTTGCTATGATATCATGGGTCCTCGTGAAAAGTCAAATTTTTTGATATCTTTTGTTTTCCCTCAGAAATCCCGCTTTTTCCCAAATAGTCTCCCTTTTTGCTGGGCTTGTTTACTCCTCGATCAAGAAGGGGGAAAAATATTGCCGGGCCATATTTTGGGCGGCCGCCTGATCGACCATGTAATAGGAGATGCCTTGGATGGTAGCGGGCCTTCCCGGGAGCTGAATCGTTTCCACATTCGTTGCCATGGTCATCAGACGAGGGGCCCTGGGAACCATGGGGACGGAGGGGATGTTCGTTTTTGAATGGGCGGCGAAGGCCGAGAGGATATTGGGCCAACGGTAAAATTTCCCTGGAGACATGGCCTGGACTGCCGCTTCTTTGATAAAGGCCTGCTGGGCCTGGACCCGGTCGATGTCCCCCCGGGGATAGCCCTGGCGATGGCGGAGATAAAAGAGAGCCTCCTCTCCTTTTAGGGTGTGGGAGCCTGTCTTATACCTTTCTCCTTCAACGGGACTGGCTTTTTCCGGGATATCATAGGAAACTCCCCCCATGGCATCAATCACGGCTTTAACCGTTGGATAGTCAATGATCATGTAATAGTCAAGGTCCATGCCCAAAAAGTCCCGGATCGTCTCCACCGTCAGGTTTGCTCCCCCATAAGCATAGGCATGGTTAATCTTGGTATATTTTCCGTCCACCCGGACATAGGTGTCTCTGGGAATGGAGAGGATGGTCGTTTTCCCCTTCAAAAAATTAAGACGGACGACCATGAGGGTGTCTGTCCTCTGCGGGGTTCCTTTTCCGGTATCGTCCACCCCGGCCAATAGAAATACCATATCCAGGCCCATGCGGCGGAGGCGGTTCCCCTGAGCCTGCGCGGGAATAGGCAGATTCTTTTTTTCCTTATCCCAGGAATAGCAAATGGAAAGATTGACCGCAAGGAAAGCTATGATCAGAGCGAGGAACACGGCGAAGACCCTTTTGATCTTCGTTTTGAGGGGTGTCCGGGGCGCTTCGTCCTCATCCTCCTCTTCTTCCTCTTCCTCTTCTTCCAGGTCCTCTTTGTCCCTTTTCCTTTTTAAAAAGCCCGGCCAATGGTGTTTTTTCCGAGGCTCGGCTTCGTCTTTTCCGGTAAAAAAATCGTCCTCGCTTCCTCGTTCGAATTGATCTTCTCCGGTTTGGGAGGCGGCCCTATAAATTTTTCTTTCTTCGATGATGCCGGTTTTCGGGTCAATCCGCCGTTCGGAATAGATCAGGGGGGGGCCCTCTTCCGCCGGCGGACCCTTTGCTGCATGGATCGGAGCAGCTGGCTCTTCTGGCGAGCTCTGTGATGCACGGGGTGGGACGGCCGGCTTTTCCAGCGAACTCTGCGCCGCATGAATCGGAGTGGCTGGCTTTTCCAGCGAGCTCTGCGATCCATAGGGCGAGGCAGCCGGCTTCTCCGGACCGGTTGGTTCAGCCTGGGGGCGCTCCAGACGGGGGCTTTTGACCCTTTCCTGGAGAGGGCTCTTCTTTTTTTTCAGCTGGTCAAAATGGACCCATTCTTCCTCGGTTAAGACTCGCCGGGGCCGGCGGTCTCCCTTCCCATCCTTCCGATAACGGCCGACATAGCGGTGATAGAGGTCCGGGTCAAAGCGGTCCTTCTCCTCTTTTTGGAAAGAATCGGAATGGAAACGGTTTTTATCTTTATTCGGATCAGTTTTCATCGGGGGATCCTTCCTTCTTTTCTATCTGCCTGGCGGAAAGCTTTGGAGGGCGGGGCTTTTTTTCTTCGTTAGCCCCTTTCTGGTGGCCAACTTCTCCTTCTTCCAGGTCCCAGGCGATCGCACAGAGCTTATCGAGCCGGTGACGGACCCCGGATTTGCTGAGCTTGGGGTGGAGGGCCTCTCCCAGTTCCCGAAGATTGGCCGTCTTATTTTTTAACCGGGCCATGGCCATCTCTCGCAGACCAGGAGGGAGCTTTTCCAGGCCCATTTTTTCTTGAATCTTCTCGATTGCCTGAAGCTGGGCCGTGGCGGTCTTCACCTGCCGGTCAAGGTTTGCCATTTGGGCGTTTGCCTGACGGTTAATGCCATTATTGAGATCTTTTTTGGCCTTGGCATTTTCGAACCTGAGCATGGCCTGGGTGGCGCCAATATCAAAAAGAAAATCTGAAATCGTCTCCGAATCTTTTAAGTAGAATATCTTTGTCTCCCTGCGTTCGGTGGTTTTGAAGGAAAGGCCCAAAACCTTTGCCACATGGGCAAAAACAGGCATTTCTTTGGGAGAGTTGACCAGGACCTCGACATGGTAAGACTTTTCCGGGGCAACGATGGACCCGGAAGCCAGAAAGGCTCCGCGAAGGTAGGCGCGGGCGTTTTTTTCGTTTGAAAGGCGGGAGAGAACGCTCTCGGGCCGGTCAGTTGCCTGACCGAGCAGGTCAAAGCCGGAAGTTTCCAGAAACTGGGCCAGATAGGGTTCGGAAAGAAAAGTGAAGTAAACCGGTTCTTGATGGAGCTGGTCATTCTGTTCGGAAAAGATCTCCAAATCCGTCCGGTAGAGATCGTGAATAAGAAAGGTAATCCGCTGGATGACGGCTGGATTTTCGGAAAAAAAACGCAGACGGACCCCTTCGCGGCTGACAGCCAGATTGGCGTTAAAGCCAGCCAGGGCCGTCAGCTCAATCAAAGTTTCAATTTTCGAATTCAGCTTTCGGTGGCTGATTTCTTCTTTTACATCGTGAGAAAATCCCATCGTTCTTATTTCCCCGCTTGAAGCCTCTTCATGGTCCGGCTTTTTTGGCTAGGCCTTTTCTGTAAAAGCGTTGCGGACCATATTTTTTTCGGAATCGTACCGAAGCATTTTGACGGCCTTTCTCCAGGGCATATAAAGGGAGTCGCTGAAGCCCTCCTCTCTTTGAGGGGTCGGCGTCCCTTTTTCGGGGGCCATGGAATAAAAGCACACCTCTTTATGAACCAACTCCCCGTTGGGACGGGAATAATTATATCGAACATAACCCAGGTATTGAAGAATTCGGCAGGAAACGCCGGCTTCCTCCTGGACCTCACGCAGCGCAGTCTCTTCCAAGCTTTCGCCGGCTTCTACCCTTCCTTTGGGAAGAACCCAGCCGCCGCGGGCCTTATGAAGAACCAGAACCTTGCCCTGGTCAATGATCACGCCGCCTGCGCTTTTTTCTTTCAAGACTGTCTCCTTTCTATCCATCCGTCTATGAGAAATGGCCGGCCATTAAAAATATTCATCCGATAAAAAATTTCAATCTGTCAAAAGGCCGGCTCTTCTTTTTCTTCTGCGAGTCCTACTGCCAGTAGGACGCATCCCGGTGGTTAATTTTTACTTCCTTGCCCTTCTCCCGGAGGGTCTTTGCAAAGGCTTCCGTCAGAACCACCGACCGGTGCCGGCCACCCGTGCAGCCGATCCCGATGACCAGGGTCCTTTTTCCTTCTCGGAAATAGAGGGGGAGGAGGAAGGTAAGAAAATCGTCCAACTTTTTTAGAAAAATCCCGGCATCCGGTGCCGCCAGGACATAGTCCTGAACGGGCTGATCCAGGCCGTTCTTTTTCTTCAGGTCCTCGACATAAAAGGGATTGGGAAGAAATCGGGCATCGAAAATTAGATCCGCATCCAAAAGGATCCCGTATTTATAGCCAAAGGAGACCAGAGAAAGCACAATCTTGGATTCCGCTGCGGGCGAAAAAATGGCATCGAGCTTTTCCCTGAGCTGGCCCAAATTAAGGTCCGTGGTGTCGACGATATGGTCGGCCCGGCCCCGAATGGCCTTTAACAGGGATTTTTCCCGCTGGATTCCATCATAGATGTTGCCAGCCCGATCCAGGGGGTGGGGACGTCGCTTTTCCTTGTACCGGCGGATCAGAACTTTTTCATCGGCCTCGACAAAGACGACCGAAACGTTTACTCTTCGGGCTTTGAGCTGGTCGATCATTTCAAAAAGCTGGTCGAAAAACTCCCTTCCCCGGATGTCGACCCCTAGAGCGACCTCGGAAATGGGCTGGGAGGAGGTTGAAGCCAACTGCAAAAAGGAGGCCATGAGCTGGGGCGGCAGGTTATCCATACAAAAGTAGCCCAGGTCTTCGAAAAAATTTAAAACCGAGCTTTTTCCCGCTCCGCTCATCCCGGTTACAACGACAACTTTCATGGTCCCCCCTCAGGCATCTTTGCCGATAATTTTGATCTCTGTTTCTAATTTTATCCCATATCGGTCCTGAATGATATCGGTGACCATGCCAATGAGTTCGAGAACATCAGCCGCCTTTGCATGGCCACGGTTCACAATAAAACCGGCGTGTTTTTCGGAAATCTGGGCATCGTTGACAGACTTTCCCTTCAGGCCGGCCTGATCAATGAGCCGGGCTGCCGGGGCCTCACTCGGCCTCTTAAAAATGGACCCGGCCGAATAAGCATTCAGGGGCTGAGAGGCATCCCTTTTGGCCCGGATGGCCAGATAGCGTTTCTGAATTTCTTCGGGATCGGCCGGTTTCAGGCGGAAGGAAAGGGAGGAAACAACATCTCCCTGATCCATCAAAAGGCTTTTTCGATATCCGAAGGTAAGCTCCGGCCGGTCGTAGGTTTTCCGATTCCCTTCCTGGTCAATCACTCGGACCATGCCCAAGACCTGGCTCATTTCAGAGCCGAAGGCCCCCGCATTCATGATCGCTCCACCTCCGGCCGATCCCGGGATGCCGGCAAGGCTCTCCATTCCGGTTAGGCCGGCCTTAAAGGAAAGGTGGGCAATCCGGCGGATGCTGGCTCCGGCCTCAGCCTGAACTTCATTGCCATCAATAATAATCTTGGAGTATTTGTCAGCCAGGGCCAAAATCACCCCTTCAAATCCCCCATCCCGGACGAGGACATTGGACCCCCTGCCCAGAATATAATAAGGAATTTTTTCAGATCTAAGGAAACGGAGGGCGGCCACTAACTCCAGTTCGGTCGTGGGTTCCAAAAGAAGGTCACAGGGGCCGCCAATATGAAAAGTTGTATAGTCTGCTAAATTCGCCTTTCTTCTGCAAATCCCATAGGGGCCCTTCTCGAGTTCCTCTATTTGTTTATGGCTTAACACCTTTTGCTCCCTTCTTGCGTCCGATGAATTGGGTTTATTCCTTAAACTTTTGAAGGCCACAGCCGGGGCCGCCAGACTCAGGGGCCGGCCGATGCAAGGCGGCTTTCCTGCCTTGGGCCGGTCCCTGCCCCTGGCCGCCGGCTGGCGCAAAGACGGCTCCCCTGCGTCGGTGTCCAGTTTCGGCCGGCGGACCGGGGCATTTTGTTTCTGAGTTGATAATTATATACCCAAAGGAATCGAAAAAAATATGAAAACGCCGGGGAGGGGGCAGGAGGGACCGGAACCTGGCAAATCGCCGACCTTTTCATGTGTGATCGGCAACCTCGCCGTCTTGCCATGCTTTTTCGGCCTTCAGGAGGGGCCCGAACCTGGCAAATCGCCGACCTTTCCATGTGTAATTGGCGACCTCGCCGTCTTGCCATGCTTTTTCG
>CAMYOR010000066.1 GCA_947278105.1 uncultured Tissierellia bacterium | reverse complement strand
GGCTTTATTCCTGCGGAGTCTCCATCATAGCAGAGGTAAACCTTATCCGTATATCGGCCCACCAGCCTTGCCTGGTCCAAGGTTAATGAGGTTCCTAAACTAGCCAAGGCATAGTCAATGCCATGTTCATAAAGACCCACAACATCCATATATCCTTCTACCATGACAATCTTTTCATGGCGGGGTTTTTTGCCCAGGAGGTGAAGGCCATAGAGGTTTTTCCCTTTGTGAAAAATGTCCGATTCCTGGGAATTTAAGTACTTCGGCTGTCCATCTCCAATGATCCTTCCTCCAAAACCAATGACCTCATCCTGTACAGTAATAATGGGAAAAATCAATCGATTCCGGAACTTGTCATAGTAACCCTTGCCGGAATGGGAAGGGGCAACCAAGCCGAGGTCAAGCAGGTCCTGATCCTCAAAATTCAAGCTTTTTAAATACTGATAGAGATGATCTCCTTTTCCATCGGCATAACCCACCATAAAAGGATTGATGATCTTCGGGGTCATCTTTCGGCTTTGAAGGTAGTTTTGAGGCCTTTTCTCGGTCAAGAGATTCTTATAATAAAAGAGCATGGCCGCCCGGTTAATTTGAACCAGCCTCCCCCTTTTTTCCTTTTTTTCTTTTTCCAATGGATCTGCGGCTTCTACTGGGATATGGTATTTTTCTTCAATCCGCCGGATCGCCTCAGGAAAATCCACATGTTCCATTTTTTCCACGAAGGCGAAAATATCTCCTGATTCCCCGCAGCCAAAGCACTTAAAGGTTTGACGGGCGGGAGATACCATAAATGACGGAGTCTTTTCCTGGTGAAAAGGACAGCAGGCCTTATAGTTTTTTCCGGCTTTTTTCAGGTCAACATAGTTTCCAACCAGGTCGACAATATCAACCGCATCCTTGATCCTTTGAATCGAATCATCGGAAATGAACATAGGTCCCCCTTTCGGAAAAAACTAAATTTTGGTCCACACCTTGGGAATGAAGATTTCTTCGTAGCTATGGATCAGGAAGGTATCGGTCATGCCGGCGACGTAATCTGCTGCCCGAACAACCATCGGATCATTCGCATGATCGCCGACATAGAGCTTTCGAAATTCCAACGGAAGATCATTGGGGTGATCGATGTAGTGTTTTAAAAGGTCTTCAATAATCTTGACCAATTTATCATTTTCACTCTTCACCGTGCTGTTGGTATAAACATTTTTAAACATAAATTGACGAAGGAGCCGGGAGGCCGTATAGAAAGGCTCTTTCATCCCAATTTTTCCATTTTCCTCAAACTCGGCGATCACCGCCCGGACCATAGTATCAATCCGATCCGATGGAGAGTGGCCTAAAATTCTGGTGCATTCCTCGGGCAGATCCTCTTCCTTTAAAATTCCTGCCCGAATTGAATCATCGATGTCATGGTTGACATAGGCAATTCGGTCGGCGAATTTAATGAGCCTTCCTTCAAAGGTATGAGCCTTTCCGCCTCCGCTGTGGTTTTCAATCCCATCCAAAACCTCCCAGGTGAGGTTTAAACCCGGAGGGGCGGTGGGTTTGTTTCGGGTCTCCAAAAAATCCAGAACCCGGACAGACTGCTTTGCGTGCTGGAAGCCTGGAAAAATTTTTTGCAGGACATATTCTCCGGCATGACCGAAGGGGGTATGTCCTACATCATGACCTAGAGCGATGGCTTCAACGAGATCTTCATTCAGTCCCAGGGCCCGGGCAATGGAACGGCCAATCTGGCTAACTTCCAAGGTATGGGTCAGCCGGGTCCGATAATGATCCCCTTCCGGGCTAATAAAGACCTGGGTCTTATGCTTGAGTCGGCGAAAGGCTTTCGAATAGAGAATCCGGTCCCGGTCCCTTTGAAAATCCGTTCGTATGTCATCTTTTTCTTCTGGATATTTTCTTCCCCTAGATTCTGTCACCAGCTGTGCTTTTTCCGAAAGACTCCTTTTTTGAAGGTCCTCGATTTTTATGCGAATAGGGTCCATAAGTCCTCAATTCTTTTGACCTGGAAAATCCTTTTCCCAGGATCTGATTCTGATATTTTGTTTTTATATACCCAATCTTGAAAAGTCTCTTTGATCCAATGAAAATTCGTCCGCAAGAGGCGGACGAAGGGGTAGGATCATTTTTATGCCGGGGACTTTTCTTCTTTTTTAAACCGAGCACTTCCTTACATGAAGGCAGGCTTCTTCCCCAAAGGTCTCCGTTAAATACGTGAGAATCCTCGAAGAGGTGGTTTCAATGGCGTTATTGGAAACGTCGATCACATGGCATCCCAGCTGGTCAAAAATATGATGGGCATAGGACAGTTCCTTTTCAATCCGTTTAAAGTCAGCGTAGGAACTGGGATGGGTGACGCCCATGGCTTGAAGCCTCTTTATTCGGATACCTTTGAGCCGGCCAGGAGACAGGGTCAAGCCAATAATCCTCCGGCGGTCAACCTGATAGATCTGCTCCGGAATTTCCAGCTCCGGAACCAGAGGAAGGTTTGAAACATAATATCCTTTGGTCGCCATAAACATAGAAAGAGGCGTCTTTGATGTCCTTGAAACCCCGATCAGGACTAGGTCCGATTTTAAAAAACCCAGGGGAATTTTTCCATCGTCATATTTTATGGCGAATTCAATCGCTGAAATCCGGTTGAAGTAAGAGGGGTCCAGTTCCCGTGTGAGGCCCTTTTTCATCAGAGGCTGAATATTAAAGGTCAGTGAAATCTTTGTCATCGCCTGGCTGAAGATGTCAATACAAAGGATCTTCTTTTCCGAACACTGGGCCAACATATACTTCAAAAGAGTGGGGTCCATAAGGGAAGCGACCGCAATACTAGGATGCGTTTGCATTTCCTCGATATTTTGATCAATCTCCCGATTATTCGAAATTTCCGGCCGCCGGCGAAAATGAGGATGAAGGTCAGGAAACTGGCTTAAAATCGCCCCAGCCATCGCCACTCCCGTCTCGCCGGTGGAATCGGAAAGAATATAAACGTACACATCCCTTTTGGGTCCATGGGTCTGTTCATGCAGAATCATTTTCTTCATTCCTTATTGCCGGACAATCTTGCTGGGAACAAAGATCTTCTGAATTAGCTCATCAATTTCATGGAGCATGGCAAGGCGGGCCGCTTTCAGAGCTGGGTCACTCACCAGAATCATGGTCTTATCCATATAAGGATTGACAATTTTCATCCAATCCTCCAGTTTTTCCAAGGCCTTTTCGTAGTGGGCAAGGACTAAATCCTCTTCGATTTTACTCTTTCTCGGGAGGGAGTCATAAAGGACTTGGTCTTCTTCTTCCAATACAGCTGGGTCCAGAGGGTCTCCCAGGTAATTCTTGGCCATGCTCTCCACCCGAACAAAAGAAGTGACGGCATCCTGGCTCTTTTCCCTTTCCATATAGGATTGGAGTCCATAAACCCGGTTTATCATAGAAAGAAGGTCCTCATCGGCGCCGGCAAAAACCGCTTCAATGATGTCGTAGCGAACGCCCTTTTCTCTTAAAATCGTGTTCAGACGGCCCAGGAAGAAGGCTTCAATTTTTGAAATTACTTCATCGTAATCGAAGACAAGTCCCTGGTCTTCCACATAGAATACGAGGGCATCCCGGAAAGTTTTCATCAGATCAAAGTGGATTTTTGCGTTGTAAAGGATCTCAATAATACCGATGGCTGCCCGGCGCAGGCCGTTAGGATCCTGAGAACCCGTTACCTCGATGCCAATGGCGTAAAGTCCGGCCAGAGTGTCAATTTTATCCGCTAAAGACAGGATCATCCCTGCCGTCGATTCTGGCAGAGCTCCTCCGGAAGTTCTAGGCATATACTGCTCTTCAATGGCTTTTGCCACCAGGGGTTTTTCTCCGCTCTTTTCTGCGTAAATTCTTCCCATCGTTCCCTGAAGTTCGGTGAATTCAACGACCATGTTCGTCGTAAGATCCGCTTTGGAAAGACGGGCCGCTCGGACTGCGTTTTCCCTGGCATCTTCTCCGGCCATAAGATCCTTGCTGATGGAGGCAGCCAATTTTTGGAGACGATTGGTTTTATCCATCATGGTCCCCAGATTTTCATGGAAGACCACCCCTTCTAGCCTGGGCAGGTAAGCTTCCAAGGGCTTTTTTAAATCCTGGTCAAAAAAGAAACGGGCGTCCTCCAGGCGGGGAACAAGGACCTTTTCGTTGCCTTCAATGACATTTTCAATCCCATATTGGTCCCCGTTGCGAACGGATAGGAAATAGGGGAGGAGCTTTCCTGAGTCGTCCAGAACAGGGAAATAGCGCTGGTGGTCCTTCATGGGGGTGATGATCGTTTCCGGAGGCAAGGAGAGGTATTGAGCGGGAATCTCTCCGACAAAGACCGTCGGATATTCAACGATGTAGACCACTTCCTCTAAAAGGTCGGGATCCTTCATGGGAATGCCGCCGTACTGACGGGCTTCCCGATTTAAGCCTCGGACAATAATATCCCGTCTTTTTTCCTCATCTACAATGACAAAGTTTTCTTCCAGGACCTTTTCATAGTCGTCAATTTTTTGAATTTCAATTTCTGAAGAGCCCAGAAAACGATGGCCCCGAGTTGTTTTCCCGACCGGAATCCCTTCAAAATCAAAAGAAAGAACCTGATCGTTATACAAGGAGAGGATCCAGCGAATCGGACGGAGAAAGCGAAGCTTCTTTCCGCCCCAGCGCATGGCCCGTGGATTGGAGACCTCGCGAATGGCCTCAGGGACGGCTTCTTGAAGGGCGGTTTCAATCGATACTCCAGCTTTGGGAATTCGGGCAAAAACATACTCCCCCTTCCCGGTATCTTCGGTATAAATCTGATCCAGACGAATTCCCTTTCCCTTCATAAAGCCTTCCAGAGCCTTGGAAGGCTTGCCTTCCTGGTCAAAGGAAGCTTTTGCCGAAGGCCCACGGACAATTTCTTCCTGGATCCTGTCCTCTGTCTTCAGGCCTTCCACCCAGATGGCAAAGCGGCGGGGAGTCGAAGTGATTTTTACTTCATCAAAGGAAACTTCCTTTTCCTTTAAAAGATTTTCCAGGTTATTTTTCAGCTGTTTCTTCGTCGAAGAGATAAAACGAGAAGGAAATTCCTCTACGCCAATTTCAACAAAATATCTATTCATGGTCTTGCTCCTTGTGTAAAAGCGGGAAGCCAGCATCTTCTCTTTGTTTCACATAGGCTTCGGCAGTTTTTCTTGCCAGCTGGCGAACTCTGGAAATGTAGTGGGCTCTTTCTGAGACAGCAATCGCTCCCCGGGCATCCAAAACATTAAAGGTATGGGAACATTTTAAAACATAGTCATAGGCGGGAATAACCAGGCCAAGATCCACCTGTTTTATGGCTTCCCCCTCATAGACTTCAAACAAATGGTGAAGGAGGTCAACATCTGCCGTTTCAAAGGAATATTTGGACTGCTCATACTCATTGGCTTTAAAAAGATCTCCATACTTGAGCGTCTGGTTCCACTGAAGATCATAGACGTTATTGACCCCCTGAATATACATGGCAATCCGCTCCAGGCCCATGGTAATTTCCCCGGATTCGATATCCGTAAGAAGGCCTCCGACCTGCTGGAAATAGGTAAATTGGGTGATTTCCATCCCATCCAGCCAAACTTCCCAGCCCACTCCCCAGGCTCCCAGGGTTGGGGATTCCCAGTTGTCCTCAACAAAGCGAATATCATGCGCTTTAAGGTCCAAGCCGAGAATTTCCAAGCTTTTTAGATAAATATCTTGGACTGTCTCTTATACACATCTCCGAGCCCACGAGACATCTCAGGATCTCG
>CAMYOR010000065.1 GCA_947278105.1 uncultured Tissierellia bacterium | reverse complement strand
TCTACACCTCTCTATTCGTCGGCAGCGTCAGATGTGTATAAGAGACAGCCCCCAATCTCCCCGCCCACTGTAATCCTTCTGTTACATTCTTATTGACATTCCCCGTCTTTTTTTTGTAATATGTAAAGACCAACAAAGGGGAGGCTAATTTTGAACAAGAAAAAAATTGGAGCCCTGGTCGGGGTCATCGGCCTTACAGGGGCCATCGCTCTCGCACAGTTTTATAACCTGGATCATATCTTGGCATCTTATATCAGCCAGGATTTCAAGAAAAAGGAAGCAAGGGTCAGCCTGTCAGAGAAAGGGGACCCCTCCGAGACTTGGAGTAACTTGAATTCTTCGGAGGAAGATTTTCGCCTTCCTCTTTTTCAGCGTGCCCAGAAAAGTGCAGAGTCCCAACCAGAGGATGGATCCGCCGCCAATGGAAAGTATTCTTTTGATCCAGAGATCACCCTGGAGAAAGAGTTAGCTGATCAAAATCAGAAAATGAATGACGATGACGAGCTCATTGTCGATGGAAAGCCCATTTTTTCTGCCAGTGGAGAAGGAAGCTCGGACCCTTCGAAAAATGATGGGGCAGACAAGGGAGAAGAAGTCACCCCGGTCCGCCTGGAAGACCTGGAAACGGGGATGAAGGTCAGCCCTGAAGAAGCATCCAAAGCGGAGCCCACATCGGGAACCAAGGCCGAAGAAAAAGCCGAGTCCAAATCCGAGCCCTCAGCCGAAGCAAAAACCGAGGCAAAACCCGCCCCTCAAGCGGACGCTAAATCGGAGCTTAAATCCGAGCCCCTAACGGAAGCAAAATCTGAATCCAAATCGGAGCCCTCGTCTGAAGCCAAAGCCGATCCCAAAGCCGAGCCCGAATCGAAGCCCCAGGCGGAAGCAAATCCTGAGCCCAAAGCCGATCCTCCGGCCGATTCCCCAAAGGATAAAAAGAACAGCGGGGAAGAAGAGACCTCCCAGGCCACTCAGGCAAAAACAGAAAAAGCCAATACAGAAGCCAAAACAGAAGAAGGCAAAGAAAAAGACCTTCTGAAAGACGCCCTTCTCAATAAAGACCCCAAGGCGGAATTTACCGGAAAAGTCATTTTGCCGGTGGTCAATATTCGCACCGCCCCTTCTCTTGACTCGGACTATGCCGGAGCCCTGAAGGAAGGAGATATGGTCCGGGGAAGTCTCAAAGACGGATGGCTTGAGATGTCCTTCGACGGACAGGCCTGCTATGTCTCCGGAAAGTGCATTGAGCCTCTGGAGGCAGATCAGATTAAGGAACTCGAGAAAAAAGAGCTGGAAAATAAGCTCGAAGAAATTTCCAAAGAAGCGAAAGAGGCCCAGAAAAAGGAAGACGCCCGCAAGGAAAAATCCACCCCCAAGCCTTATCATGGCTATGTCCAATTCAAAGAAGCTTCCATTGTGGATGGCCCTTCTGACGATGCCAAGCTCATTGACAATATTAAATTAAACACCCTGGTGAAGGGTGAAATCCGAGATGGATGGGTCAAATTCACCTATCAAGGCAAAGAAGCCTATATCTCCGAAAACTTTGTCGGAAAGGCCATGGTTCAGGTGGAAAAGCCCAAACCCGCCCCGAAGCCCCAACCACAGACCGGGAAAAAGAATTCGAAGACGACCTTTAATCAGGCAGTGAACACGACCATGAGCCGGTTCCTTCAGTTTCAATCATCCGCTCCGCTCGGACCCGGACAGGGAAGCGGAGCCATTTGGCCCATCGCCGGCTACCATTCCATCTCCTACGGGATTGGGCCCCGGTGGAACTCCTACCATAACGGCATCGACGCCCCCTGCCCGGTAGGGACCCCGGTCAAAGCCATCAAAGGCGGAACCATTATCCATGCCTCCTGGTACGGGGGCTATGGCGGAGGCGGCGGAAACACAATCATTGTCCGCCAGGACGATGGCTATGAATGCAAATATATGCACCTTTCCGCCATCCAGGCCCGTGTCGGCCAAAAAGTTGCCGGAGGCTCACAAATTGGCCTTTCCGGAAACACCGGATTTTCAACCGGCCCCCATCTCCATATTGAACTGACCCGGGGAGGACGGGTCCTCGATGCCCGCACGGTCTATGGAATTTAACTTCCCTCCGGCGAAAAAACCTGCCCCGGCCC
Source organism: uncultured Tissierellia bacterium (assembly GCA_947278105.1). Classification (GTDB taxonomy): domain Bacteria; phylum Bacillota; class Clostridia; order Tissierellales; family Peptoniphilaceae; genus CABTZP01. Next base: position 3,673 of record CAMYOR010000065.1, on the reverse strand, counting down.
ATCCCAGGACCAAAGGCGGCAAATATTGACCCATTCGCTCTTGCAAAAATATACAGACAGGCTGATCAAAATTAGCGATCAGCCTGTTATTTTTTTGTAATGTTTCCTTGACATCTCGGTCAGGGTTCTTTAAGATTAGTTTAAGAGAATTCTGTAAGCAGACAGGGAGGTGCATTTTGAACAAGCGAAAATTGGGAGCCTTGCTTAGCATCGTTGGGGTAGCTACAGCAATTGCCGCAACTCAATTTATCGACCTCGATCAGACCAAAGCCTCGTATTTGTCTCTTGATTTTGTTCACCAGGCACTGCAAATCAAAGGCGACTATCTAACAGCGGACCAGGCCGAGGACGACTATTATCAAAGTCAGTCAAAAGCAGACCAATCCGGTATCAAGGATCAAGAAGCCTCCCAGGAGGTCCTTCCGGAAAAGATGACCGGCGGAGAATATTCCATCAATTCTCAGGACATTGAGTCAGCGCTCCCCGAGGCAGAGGCGGCTTCCCTCGCCGCTGCCGAAGAAAAACAAAAGGAAGAAGAAGCGGAAAAGGCCCTGAAAGAGAACGTCAAAGAAAAAGAAGATCTCTTTAAGGGAAAAGTTGCTGTCGAAGAATTAAATGCCCGCAAAGAAGCCAATACCGATGCTGAAATCATCGGCAAGCTCAAGGAAGGCGATTCGGTAGAAGGCGATCTTCAAGGAGACTGGATTAAGATTCAGCTTGACGATCAGCCCGCCTTTGTCGCCGCAAAATTTGTTGAACCCCTGGAGGCAGAGAAAAACCCGGTTCCGACTTCACCCCAAAAGCCAGACCAAAGCCCTGCCCAACCAGTTATTCTCCAGCAGGAGAGCCCCTTAATTGACCAGGCCGTCCTCGACCAGGCACAAATTGCCCAGCAAGAGGAAGAAAATCGCCAGAAGGCCGTTCAAGAGGAAGCCATCGCCAAGGCGGAAAAAGAAGCCGCTGAGGAAGCCGCGAAAAAGGCTGCCGCAGAAAAGAAAGCAGCCCAAGCCAAAGCGGCCCAGGAAGCAGCTGCAAAGAAAGCCCAGGAAGAGGCCGAGAAAAAAGCCCAGGAAGCTGCTGCAAAGAAAGCTCAAGAAGAGGCCGCAAAGAAATCCAAACAGGAAGCCACTTCGCTGATGGCCGACCAGACCTATGAAGACAGCAAGGTCGGAAAGCCTGTAAGAGGCACCGTTTGTTACGACGGGGTCAATGTTCGTGCCCTTCCGACCCTAAACAGCGACATTGTCGCCACCCTCTCCGTGGACACCCCGATTCAGGGGAAAGTCGTCGGCGGTGGCTGGGTCCAGTTTACTTACAACGGAAAGAAAGCCTATATCTCCGGAAAAATGGTTCAGGTTGGCGGGAATAACCCTGCCCCCCAGACCATCCAACCGGTTAAGGAAAACACTAATAATAAACAAAACAAGACCTACGAAAACGGGAATGGGGAAAATTCAGATTCTTCCGTAAGTCCCAAGCTTCCTTCCATCAATTCGGGACGGATGGAAGGGCATTTCCCCTCCTCCGGCCAGGGCCTGGTTCAGGCAGCTCGGGCCCAGCTTGGAAAGCCCTATGTCCTTGGAACCATAGGCCCCAGTACCTTTGACTGCTCCGGCCTGACCATGAGCCTCTATAATATGGTTTTTGGGATGAGCATTCCAAGATCGGTTGACGGACAGGCAGCCGCCGGCAGTCCCGTTTCCAGAGACAGCCTTCAGGTCGGTGATTTGGTCTTCTTTGATCCCTATCGCAGTACCAATACCGCCCCGGCGGCGGGATATGGCAATGGTCAGGAAAACGATCCTCAGACCCCCCAGCAGGCCTACACGCCCCGCTTAGGTCATGTGGGCATCTACATTGGCGGCGGACGCATCATCCACGCCTCCACCCCGCAGACCGGCGTCATCGAATCCAGCCTCTCGGAGTCCTGGTATGCCAATCATTACGTCTGCGCCCGGAGAATTCTGCACTAGTCCCCAAAATACAATAGAAACCTTAAAAAGCTCTTTTTCCGATGGGATTCCTTCCCCTTGGAAAAAGAGCTTTTTTCATTCCCTTCCCCGAAACCCCTCCAGGCGGTGTTATTCTTCGAATTTTTCTGTATAATGAGAATGCGAGTATGAAGAACTCAGACTACAAACCAAGGAAAGGAAGAAAGGTATGAACACCCCATCCGTCTGCCCTATAGGGGCTGATTCCCCGGAGAAAAGAAAGGTTGCCCTGAGCCTGGTCCAGCCATCAGGAGATTTAACCATCGGCAACTACCTGGGGGCCATTAAAAACTTTGTCGCCCTTCAGGACCAATACGAATCCTATTTTGCGGTCGCCGACCTGCACGCCATCACCGTCAAGCAGGTCCCCGCAGATTTGAGGAGAAGGTCCCGGGAGGTCCTGGCCTACTATATCGCCTGCGGGCTGGATCCCCAAAAGGCCATCCTTTTTATCCAATCCCAGGTTCCCCAGCACGCCCAGCTTTCCTGGGTTTTGAGTTCTCTTTCCTACCTGGGCCAGCTTTCCCGGATGACCCAGTTTAAGCAGAAGGCCAAGACTCACGCGGATAACCTCAATGCGGCCCTCTTCACCTACCCCGTTTTGATGGCGGCCGATATCCTCCTTTACCAGGCCGACGTCGTCCCCGTCGGGGTGGACCAGGAGCAGCACATGGAATTTGCCCGGGACATCGCCGAACGCTTTAACAGCCGGTATTCGCCGACCTTTATCGTTCCCCAGTCCCTGATTCCGAAAAACGCCGCCCGGGTCATGTCCCTCAAGGATCCCACTTCCAAGATGTCCAAATCCGATGCGGACCCGGATGCCTTCATCCTTATCAAGGACGATCCCGAAACCATCCGCCGCAAAATCGCCAAGGCGGTCACCGATTCCAAGGCCAATATGGCCTACACCGAGGACCAGCCCGGCTTAAAGAATCTGATCGACATCTACGGAGCCTATGAAGGCATTGAGCCCCAGGAAGTGGTCGTCCGTTTCCAGGACTTCACCTATGCAGAATTTAAAAAAGCCCTCGCCGACCGCATTATCCAGACCATGGAGCCTATTCGCCAGGAATTTCTTCGGATCATGGCCGATAAGGACTATCTCCCGGCCATCTATGAGGCAGGGGGAGAGAAAGCCAGGGCCAAGGCCCAAAAGACCCTCACCAAGGTTTACCGAAAGGTAGGATTTATTCAGTAGCCTCTTTTCGCTCGCAGCAAACCAGAACCCATTTCATTAAAAAAATAGAAAGCGGAAAAATCATGAAAAACAGCAAAAAACTGATCCTCACTTTTTTCCTGGTCTTCGCCCTGATTTTGACCGGATGCGCAGGCTCAACAGAAGAAGAAAAGAAACCAGGCAATGGCTCCTTTGAAGGCACCGGCACCGGCTTCGGCGGCGAGATCAAAGCTACCGTCGTCCTAAAAGAGAGTAAAATCGATTCCATCAAAGTCGATGGACCTGAAGAGACGGCCGCCATCGGCGGAGCCGCCATCCCCAAGCTCCTCGATGCGATCGTGAAAAATCAATCCACCAAGATCGACACCATTACCGGCGCCACCGCAACCACCAACGGCGTAATCGAAGCGGTCAACGCCGCCCTGGTCGCCGGCGGACTGGATCCGGCAAAGATGGGCCCTGTCTCTTATACACATCTCCGAGCCCACGAGACATCTCAGGA
>CAMYOR010000064.1 GCA_947278105.1 uncultured Tissierellia bacterium | reverse complement strand
GGCTGAGGAAATTCTCTCCCAGGTGTACCGGGCGGAAGAAGCAGAGAAAAAGAGGGTGGATAATGTTGTTATTATGGGGATTGGGGAACCCCTGGATAATTACGAGGAGCTGATCCGTTTTCTTCGCCTCCTTACCCATCCTCAGGGGAAAAATCTCTCCTGCCGGGCCATTACCCTTTCCACCTCTGGCCTGGTCCCGGAGATCCTTCGCCTTTGCGAGGAAGGACTGCCCATTAACTTGGCAATTTCCCTGCACGCATCGACGGATGAAAAGAGAAGAAAGACTATGCCTATCGCAAAGAAATATTCGATAGACCAGATTCTTTCCGCCTGCAATGAGTATTTTCAAAAAACCGGGCGCAGGATTAGCTTCGAATACGTCCTGATCCGGGGAGAGAATGATCAAGAAGAGGATTTAATAGAGCTGAGCCGAAAATTCCGAGGGCCTGCTTATCATATCAACCTCCTGCCGCTCAATGAAATCCGGGAATATGACCGAAAGTCGGCCGGCCAGGGTGAAATTTATGCTTTTAAAAACGAGTTAAACCGCCGCGGCGTTCAGGCTACGGTACGCAATAGAAGGGGAGCCGACATTGAAGCAGCTTGCGGTCAGCTCCGCATTCAGTATGAAAAAATGGGGGAAAAGGAATGATTTTTTATTCTTTAACCAACCAGGGACTGGTTCGTACCAGCAACCAGGATGCCTATGCCAATTACGAAAATGAGTTTTTTTCTCTCTTCGTCCTTTGCGATGGCATGGGCGGACATCGGGCAGGTGAGGTTGCTTCCCACCTGGCGGTTGATACGGTAAAGGAATTTTTTACGGAACAAAAGGCAAAAGACGATTATTCCGACCTCCTTCTTGAAGCGGTGTCTGTAGCCAATCAAGCCGTCTATGCCAAGGGACAGTCTGACCCTGAATATTATAATATGGGGACGACGATCGTCGCCCTGATCATTGCTGATGGGAAGGCTTACGTTGCCCATATTGGGGACTCCCGCCTCTACAGGATGAGGGATTCGAAGCTTGAGCAGATCACTGAGGACCATTCCCTGGTTCAGAACCTGGTGAACAAGGGACTGATGACGAAGGAAGCCGCTCGCCATTCACCAGAAAAATCTGCCCTTACCCGGGCTCTTGGCATTGACCCAGAGGAAGAGACCGATCTAAACCTTCTTGATTTAAAAGAGGGAGACCAGCTTTTGCTCTGTTCTGACGGACTGACGAATATGGTCGAAGAGGATGAAATTGCCTGTCTGCTTAAAAGTGAAGCCGATCCCAGAGAAAAAGCGGAAAAGCTCATGTCTATGGCCATCGCAGGCGGGGGCAAGGACAACATCACTCTTACCCTGTTGAAATATTAGGAGTTCGACATGGATCAAATTATTTTGCATGACCGTTATCGGCTCCTTCAGCGAATAGGCATCGGCGGAATGGCCTATGTCTATGAGGCTGAAGACACCCTGCTTAAACGGCGGGTTGCTGTGAAAATTTTAAAACAGCAATACGTCGAGGATGCGGAGTTTCTCAAAAAATTTGAAAATGAGGCCCAATCGGCAGCGGCCCTTAACCACCCCAATATCGTCAATATTTATGACGTTGGTGAGGATGTGGTCAAGGACCAGCATCTTCATTACATTGTGATGGAGCTGATCGAAGGAACGACTTTAAAGGATGCTATTAAAGCCCAAGGCAAGATGTCCTCCCGGGTGATCGCCCGGGTCGGGGTCCAGGTCGCCCGCGCCCTTCAGTGCGCCCATGACCATGGGATTGTCCATCGGGATATTAAACCGGCGAACATTTTGATCATGAAGTCGGGCGATGTCAAGGTCGCTGATTTCGGGATTGCTCGAATTTCCTCATCGGCCACGGTCACCTACACCAACTCAATTTTGGGAACCGTCCACTATATTTCACCGGAACAGGCAAAGGGTCATTTTACCGACCATAAATCCGACCTTTATTCTTTGGGGGTCGTGATGTATGAAATGGCGACCGGTCAGGTCCCCTTTGATGCCGATAATGCGGTAGGGGTTGCCATTAAACATATCCAGCAGGAACCGGCGCCTCCTTCCCAGATCAATCCTGGTCTCGATCAGGGGCTGGAGGCCATTATTTTAAAGTGTATGGAAAAGGATCCGGCGGACCGGCCCCAGGATGCCACTGAGCTAATTGACGACCTGGAACACTACCGGGAGATGAATGATACTCAACTGATAAAAAATCCTGATTGGGATAAGGAGGAGAGGAAGGGAAAAAGGTACAAGGAAGCCGTATATAAGAGCAAAAACCGGGAAATCCCACGGGAAGCCCCGGTAAAAGCCAGGTCGACCAATGGCATACGAGCCTTTATTCTTATTGCAGCGATTATGCTGACGGCCTTTCTTCTTTTCCGTTTTGTGATTAACCGCAATCTTAGCCGCCTGGACAGCCAGACAACAAAGGTCCCTCAGGTTACCAATATTCCGGAAGAGGAGGCCATGAAGCGTTTAAAGGAAGCCTTCTTAGAAGGGGAGGTCACCTCCAGGGTCTATGACGATAAAATTGGATCAGGCCAGGTCATTAAACAGGGCATTGGGCAGGGAACGACCGTGGATAAGGGGACGGTGATTCAGATTATGATCAGTAAGGGCAGCAAAAATGCCCTGATTCCTTCTACTGAAGGAAAGACCTTGGAGGAGGCGACCAAGGCCCTTGAAAACGAGGGATTTACGGCCGGGCAGACCAGCTTTGAATACAGCGAGAATATTGAAAAGGACAAGGTCATCGGAACGAAGCCTGCCAGCGGCGTCTCTGCCAGCAAGGATAAGAGGGTAAATATCATCGTGAGCCGGGGAAAAAAGGACTCCACGACGATCGTTCCGGTTTTACTGGGTTCAACGCAGAGTCAGGCCATTGAGACGCTGAAACAGTCCCATCTGGTCCTGGGATCTCTTCGTCCGATGCCCAGCTCCTACCCTGCCGGAACGGTGATCAAGCAGACCATCGAATCGGGAGAACACGTGGCGGAGGGAACGGTCATTGACCTAATTATTTCCTCGGGGAGCCAGGCCTCTTCGGATGCCGTGGGAAGTGTCACCCATAACCTTCACCTGGTACCTCCGGAAGGTCAGGACCAGTTTGAGGTCACCATTTTTGATTACAAAACCAGCCAGGATGTACCGATCTTTCGCAAGCTTTATCAAAAATCGGATGTGAGTTCGGATGGGGCGATCCACGATACGGTCGATGCCCCAAAGGATGCTGATTTAAAAATTTTCTATGATGGAAAGCCCGCTCAGACCGACATGGGGGCAAACTAATTTTCGCTTTCAGCGGGACAGGAGGAAAATTGACCGGGGAGAATAAAGAATGTGCAGGCCGAATCATCTCTTCAGAAAAGGACCGGTATAAGGTGGCCCTAATGAAGGATCCTGAAGATAAGGAGGCTGGAGAGGATGGGGCCGGTGAGGGCCAAAGCTTTCTTTACTGCAAGGGCAGGGGGGTCTTTCGGAATAAGGGCAGGGCACAAACCCCTGTAGTAGGGGATGTCGTGGACCTTGTCAAAAGAGAGGATACGGAAGAAGGGACGATTCTCTCTATCCATGAGAGGAAATCCCTCCTCCATCGTCCGCCGGTTGCTAATGTCGACCAGGTTTTAATCGTCCAGTCTCTCACTGAGCCAGATATTTCAGCCTTAGCCCTGGATAAGATTCTTACGATGGTCGAATCGAAAAGGCTTCCTCTTTTGATTTGTTTTTCCAAAAAAGACAGAGTTTCCTCCGTTTTTCTGGAAGACTGGCTTTGTCGTTATGAGAAGGCAGGTTATCCGCTCTTTCCTGTAAATTCGATCCAAAAAGAAGGCCTTTCTCCTCTTCGCCAGGCCCTGGAAGGGAAGATCACAGCCATTGCCGGTCCATCCGGCGCCGGAAAATCCACCCTGATCGCCGCTCTTACGGGTCATGAAGGGATTGAAATCGGTCAGGTTTCCAGCAAAACCCTCCGAGGGAAGCAAACCACCCGAAGGGTCGATCTCTATCAGTTAAATTCCTTTTCTTACATTTACGACACACCGGGCTTTTCCTCCTTGATTTTAAAGGATTTCGCCCATCCCCTAGAGGTGGCGGAATGCTTTCCTGAAATTCGAGAGAGGAAATGGGCCTGCCGTTTTCGTAACTGTACCCATCGAAAAGAACCCGACTGTGCCGTTAAAAAAGCCGTAGAGGCCGGAGAAATTGATTCTCAGCGCTACCAATCCTACCTTTCCATTTATAAAGAAATTGAAGAACAAAAGGTCTATTAAGGGGGACAAATGAAAAAGCAAATTTTACCTTCACTCCTTTCTGCCGATTTCTATCAGCTTCCTGAGGAGATTTCGTCCATTGAAAAAGCGGGAGTTACCCATCTTCATCTGGATGTGATGGATGGGCAGTTTGTCCCCAATATTTCTTTTGGGCCAGGATTCATTCAAAAGCTTCGTCCCCATAGCTCTCTTTTTTTTGACACTCATCTGATGGTTCGGGAGCCGGACCGGCTCCTTCCCCTTTTTAAAGAGGCGGGGGCTGACCTTCTGACTGTGCAGGAGGAAGCCTGCACCCACCTTTATCGGACCCTCCAGGAAATTCACAGCCTGGGCATGAAGGCTGGGGTTTCCCTGAATCCCGGAACCCCCTTATCGGCCCTTCCTTACCTTTTGGATCAGTTGGATCTGGTCCTTATCATGTCGGTCAATCCTGGATTTGGAGGTCAGTCCTTCCTTCCATTGGCCATGGAAAAGCTCAGGGAGGCCCGCAGGCTCATTGATAATTATGGAAAAGAAATTATTTTAGAAGTCGATGGGGGAGTAAAAGCGGAAAATATTCGGCAGATCAAGGAAACTGGCTGTGACTGGTTTGTAGCGGGATCAGCCGTCTTTCAGCCGGAAAAGACCTATGATAATGCCCGCTTTTTAAAGGAGCTTTTGAATGATTGAAAAACTGGAAGACTTTTACCGGGATTATGCCGTCCTGGTTTGCGCAGGCGGTTCATTGCCCGTGGATGATATCCTGATTTCGCTCCTTAAAAGGGCTTCCTATATTTGTGCTGCCGACGGAGGCTGGGATCAATTAAAAAGGCTGAATGTGAAGCCCCAGGCCCTTTTAGGTGATTTTGATTCCAGTGCGGATGATAAAAAAGAGAAAAAAGAATGGGCATTGAATCATGGAATTGAGTTTCAGGAGTTTCCCTGCCGAAAAAATGCCACGGACTCTGAACTTGGCCTGGACACCCTTCGAGACAAGGGCTTTCAAAAAGTTCTTCTTCTGGGAGGAATGGGTACTCGAATGGATCATTCGATCTGTAACTTTCTGATGATGCGGACTTACTCTTTTTTAGGAATGGATGTTCGCCTATGGACTTCCCATAACCGGATCTGCTTTTTAAAAGCCGGGACCTATCAGGCTCCCAAGCCAGCGCCTTCGGTTTATTCTTCTCTTTTAACGGTCGACCCGGATATTTATATCCGCTTAGAAGGCTTTGATTACCCCCTTCAAAAACAGCTCCTGCCGGCAGGAACCTCTCTCGGCATTTCCAACCATGTTTTACATGAAAAGAATCAAATCGGGGTTTTCGCCGGAGAAAACCGGGGGGTTTTCTACTTCGAATCCTCCGACTCGTAAGAGTTTTCAATTTAAAAAGGATGCTTTTTTTATGATTCTTCATCTTCCTGGCCCTTAGCCCGGAAGTCCACCGGCTCATATTCAGTTAAAGGAGCCAAAAAACCTTCTTTTTTTAGAGCCTCCTGGATGAGATCCAGACCTTGGATGCTGGCGGCTTCCACGGTATGGTAG
>CAMYOR010000063.1 GCA_947278105.1 uncultured Tissierellia bacterium | reverse complement strand
CCCACACAGCGTTAAATATTTAACAATCATACTCCGCCCCACGCTACCCAGCCCCGCCCCCAAAGCCACGCCCCAATAAGAAGCCCCTCCGGGGCCGGCGTTTCGCCGGCCCCGGAGGGGCCCCTATTATCTAAAAGAATAGAGTAAGGTGAAGAAAAGGATTAAACACGATTACTTACTATGGATTGTGGTTTTGCATAGCCATTTTCAGGCGATGCCAAGTTCATATGGTGCTATGGTTATTCAGAAATGCTTTGCGCCCTTCATTGCCAGACGCCCTTCATTTCCAGATGCCCTTGATTCGCAGGCACTTTCATTGCCAGACGGCCTTCATTCCGAAGCGTCTATCTTCCCAAACGCCCTTCTTTACTGGACGCTCTTTTCCATATTCTTTCCTTTTAAGAGGTCTCTGAATTCGGCCGGAGACTTGCGTTCTCTTTCGGGATCATTGAAGAAGTCTTTGGCCAGGCGGACAACATCTCCGTTCAGGAAGACAATGGCAATAAGGTTCGGGAAGGCCATGAAAGCGTTCAGGATATCTGCGATGGTCCAGGCAACGCCCAGATTCATCTGAGTTCCTAAGAAGCAGACGATGACGTAAATGATACGGTAAGGCTTCGAAATTTTTGCACCGAAGAGGTAGCGGGCAGAGGTTTCGCCGTAGTACTCCCAGCCAAGGATGGTCGAGAATGCGAACAGAACCAGACCCAGGGTGACGATGTATTTGCCCCAGCTAAAGACGGTGGAGAAAGCATGAGCAGAAGCAACATCAGCGGTGATTGAGGGGTTCGATAAGACGCCGGAGCTCAGGATTACCAGAGCGGTGATGGAGCAGACAACGATCGTATCGACAAAGACTTCAAAGACGCCCCAGATTCCCTGACGGGTAGGATGGTCGACGGTAGCCGAAGCCTGAGCAATTGGCGAAGAACCGAGACCAGCTTCATTGGTGAAAATTCCACGGGCAATGCCGAAACGCATAGCATTGGCCATAATGGTACCAGCAGCGCCGCCGGCGGCAGCCTTGGTTGAGAAGGCGTTCGCAAAGATTGAAGCAAAGGCGGGGCCCACATGGGAAGCATTGGCAATCAGGACGACGATTCCGCCGACGATGTAGAAGGCAGCCATGAAAGGAACCAGCTTCTCAGTAACCTTGGAAATGGACTGGATGCCGCCGATAATGACGATTGCGACCAGGATCGAGACGACAATGCCAACGATCATCGGGCTGATTCCCAGGTTTGTTTTGACAACGCCGGCAATGGCGTTGGACTGGGTGGAGTTGCCGATACCGAAGGCAGCCAGAGCTGCGAAGCAGGCGAAGATCTTGCCCAGCCAGGGAAGGCCAAGACCGCGGTCGATGTAGTACATTGGGCCGCCAGCCCATTTGCCTTCTTCATCGCGGATCCGGTATGCCACCGACAGAGAAACCTCGGAGAATTTCGTGGCCATGCCGAGCAGGGCCGCCAGCCACATCCAGAAGACGGCGCCAGGGCCGCCCAAGATAATTGCGGTAGCAACGCCGACGATATTACCGGTTCCGACGGTTGCGGCCAGAGCGGTGGACAGTGCGGCGAAAGGGGAAATTTCTCCCTCTTCAAGATTCTTCTTTTCGAACATCTTAAAGAGGGTGTTCTTAATAATAAAACCAAACTTGCGGAATTGGACAGCCCGCAGACGGACAGTTAAGAGTGTGCCCGTACCGAGAATGAGGACGATAATAACAGGACCCCAAGCCCAGCCATCAAGTTTTCCTAAAAAATCTACCATTTGTAGCCTCCTAAATAAGGTTATGGAAAGAGTTCAGTATAAAGCCAAAAATAAAATGATCTCCATCCTGGTTTGCCTTCCCGGACTATCCATCCGCCCGGAAAGGACCTTTCCTTCCTCCTTTCTCTATCACTTTTAAAGCATAGTTGATATTTACTCTATTCTCCTTGTTGGATAAGAAGCTTTCTACCCGGCCGGCCCGGGGCCGGCCGGGTAGAAAGCGCACATTACTTTGTTTTTCCGATATACCGCCGACTCACCCGGGGGGAGATATCGGACATAATTTCATAGTTGATGGTCCCGCAGAGGTCCGCCATTTCCTGGGCGGTGATTTCGGCTCCGGTCTGGGGATCCTTTCCGAGAAGAATGACCTGGTCCCCGATCTTGACATCCGGGACATCGGTTACATCAACCATAACCTGGTCCATGCAGACCCTTCCGGCGATGGGGCATTTCTTCCCGCCCACGATGATCGTCCCTTTATTGGAAAGCAGGCGGTTATAGCCATCGGCATAGCCCGTCTGAACGGTTGCAATTTTGGAATCCCTGGGCGTGGTCCAAGTTCCCCCATAGCTGATTGGAACTCCCGCCTTGACCTCTTTTACGTTGTTAATGGCCGCGTACCACTGGAAGACCGGCTTGAGGTCCATGGATTTGTGCTCTTTGATAAATTCCGCCATATAGGGCGAAGGCGACTCTCCATATAGGGAAATGCCGACCCGAACCCCGTCCATCAGGGTCTCTTCCTCGGCCCGCAAAACTCCGGCATCATTGGCCAGGTGGTGGATGCCGACGTCAATGCTCCGCTCCTTTAGGCCCTTGGAAACCTGTAAATACCGGTCCCTTTGCTTGTACATAAAGGAAGTTTCTTCCTCATCGGCTGTCGCAAAGTGGGAGAACATTCCCTCAATGCGAAGGTTCTCCATTTGGGCGACTTTTCCGATCTTCTCATAGACCTTGGGATCATCCCACATAAAGCCGATCCGGGTATGACCCGTATCTAGGGCAATATGAACGGGAGCCACGACTCCTTTTTCCCTGGCCACGGCGTTGTACTTCTCAGCGGCTTCCAGGGTAAAGATGGCCGGGCGGACGTGAAACTCTGCGTAATAGTCCATCCACTCATCAGGCAGGAAGCCCAGGCAGAGGATGGGCTTGCGGATATGGTTTTCGATCAGCTCCTGGGCCTCCTCGGGCAGGGCAACGCAGAAGAAATCCACCTCGTCTTCAATTTCCTTGGCGATGACGGCGGCGCCCAGGCCATAGGCATTGGCCTTCATCACCCCGAAGACCTTTCGTCCCGGAGCCAGGGCCTTGAGCCCGGCCAAATCCTCCTTGATCGTGTTAAGATTGACTTCGATATAATTGCGGGATGACATTCTCTCTCCTCCAGTCTAAAGGCGTTCATTGCGAAAAACCTAAAATTTATTTATAATTTGTCATTTTTATTTATTATATCGCAAAGAGGAACAATAGGGTGTTTTTTTCTTCCGAGAGGGGCAGTTTTTTTGAGAAAAAAAAGAAGGGGCTGGTCATAAAGCCCCTTCTTTCGTTGAAAATTAGACGTTCTAAGAGCCCGCCGAAAACTCTTCCGCAGGAGAATCGCTATTGACGGCCTCCATCCCCTTGCCCTTTAAAAGGTGCCGGTATTCGTCCGGAGAAGTCCGGATCCGGTCCGGATCGTCAAAGAAGTCCTTGGTCAGGCGGACGACATCGCCCGAGAGGAAGAGCAGGCCCACCAGGTTGGGGAAGGCCATCATGGCGTTTAAAATATCCGCAATCGTCCAGGCCACGCCCAGTTCAATCTGGGTTCCCAGGAAACAGACGAGGATGTAGAGGAACCGGTAGGGCTTGGTGATCTTGTCGCCGAAAAGGTAGCGGGCCGCCCTTTCTCCGTAGTACTCCCAGCCGAGGATGGTGGAGAAGGCGAAGAGGACCAGGCCGATGGTGACGATATACTTGCCCCAGGAAAAGACGGAGGAGAAGGCCGTCGCCGATGCGACATCCGCCGTAATGGCCGGATCCTCTAATACTCCCGAGGTCAGAATCACCAGAGCCGTGATGGTGCAGACGACAATGGTGTCAATGAAAACCTCAAAGACCCCCCAGATCCCCTGACGAGTGGGATGGTCGGTCGAAGCGGAGGCCTGTGCGATCGGGGACGATCCCAGCCCCGCCTCATTGGTGAAGACCCCTCGGGCAGTGCCGGACCGAAGGGCCAGGGCCATGACTGAACCCGCCGCCCCGCCGGCCGCCGCTCTCGTCGAGAAAGCCTCCGAGAAAATGGAGGAGACCACGCCGGGAATGGCGTGCCCGTTGGCAATTAAAACGGTGATTCCGCCAATCATATAGAAGGCGGCCATCATCGGAACCAGCTTTTCCGTGACCTTGGAGATCGAGTGAATCCCGCCCAAAATGACAATGGCAACGAGAATAGAAAGGACAATGCCCACGATCATCGTGTGGATATTAAGGTTTGTGTTTAAAATGCTGGCAATGGCGTTCGACTGGGTGGAGTTGCCAATGCCGAAGGTGGCCAGAGCCGCAAAGCAGGCGAAGAATTTCCCCAGCCAGGGAAGGCCCAGGCCCCGGTCAATATAGTACATGGGCCCGCCCGCCTCCGCCGCTCTCCTGGCCGGCCAGCGGCGCCTTGCACTTTCTTTTCAGGTTGGCCTCCAAAGCCTGGTATAATAAATGCACAAAAAAAACCTCCCCACCGGGAGATCAAAGGAGGCGCCCATGCAGGAACTGATTGCCCGCCGGCAATTTACCGTAACCTATATTTGGCTTGACATCGCCTTTCTTCTGCTTTATGCGGGCCTATTACTATACAGAAAGAAAAAGACCAGTTTTATTGTGGGCCTGATTTTTGGCCTGGTTTATTTTGCCGTGGACTATGGCATCTTTCACCTGGCCCTAAATACCCGTTCCATTTCCCCTGGCCACAGCCTTTTTAAAGTCCTCCTCTGGATGTCCATGTCCTACGGCTTTACTAATTTTTCCTGGATTTGGCTGGCCATGGACCGGGATGACCATCTTTTTGAATGGTCCCTGTTAATTTTTTCCTGGTGGCTGATGGCCCCCCTTATCGCAGGACAGATCGGCTGCTCCCAGTCCCCAATCCTGATCCAAAGGACGACCTCTTCCTATCACGGGGGCATGGCCATAATGCTTTTTGTCGGCTATTTGATTCTCATCCTTTATAACCTCAGGGAAAAAGAAAAGGCCCGCCGGCTGCCGATTCCCCGGCTCCTTCTGATCGGAATACTCATCCAGTTCGCCTGGGAATTCGCCCTCCTTTTCGGAGGCATCCGGTCGGCCGGTTTTGCAAGCCTTTCTCAGAAGCTCCGCCCCCTTCTCATCAATTCCCTCCTAGAAACGAACCTGGGAATGCCCTATATTTACCTAATTTTTATTCAGTTTACCCGCACCAGGAGAGAAGACCTGAGCCGGCGAACCCCGCCCCTCACCTTTTCCCAGCGGGTAGAAGAGAATAACCTTCCATAAAATTTGAGGAGTCCTTGTCGGGCGAACCGATGGAGCCCGTTAAAAATTTATCAAAAATTTCCTTCAACTCCACCCTAAACCCTGAAAAGTGCGATTTAGGGTGGAACCCTCATTCCACCCTAAACCCATGAAAATGCCGATTAGGGTGGAGTAGGGAAGGGTTCATGTCGGGCGAACCGATCGGACCTGTTAAAAATTTATCAAAAATTCTGCCTCACTCCACCCTAAACCCTGAAAAGTGCTATTTAGGGTGGAATCCTCCTTCCACCCCAAACCCTCGAAAACGCCGATTGGGGTGGAGGAAAAGACGAAATTTCGTTAAATATTTATCAAAAACATTGTTCAACTCCACCCTAAACCCCGAAAAGTGCCATTTAGGGTGGAACCCCCATTCCACCCTAAGCCGTCGAAAACGCCAATTAGGGTGGAATAAAGGAGGAACATCGTCAAAAATTTATCAAAGAATCGCCTTCAATTCCACCCCAAACGCCGAAAAGTACCATTTGGGGTGGAATCCCCATTCCACCCTAAATGGCCGAAAACGCCATTTAGGGTGGAGTGAGGGCTTAGTTCAGAAGGAAGCCCGCCTCCGGCGGGCGGCTAAAACCGCTTTGCCTTCGG
>CAMYOR010000062.1 GCA_947278105.1 uncultured Tissierellia bacterium | reverse complement strand
CTATTAAAGAGCCTGGAGAAAGGTCCGCTGACCCTTACCTTGGGAGGAGAAGAAACAGAGATTCCCCAAGAAGATATCCAGGTCACCTACGAAGCCAAGGAAGGCTATGATGTGATGATGGAGGGAGAAGTCTCTGTCGTCCTCGATACGGCCCTTACAGACGAGCTCATCCAGGAGGGCTATGCCCGGGAATTTATTTCACGGGTTCAAAAGCAGAGAAAAGAGAATGGGTATCAGGTTACTGACCGAATTCGCATTGCCTATTCTGCAGATGAAGAAATTGTCCGCGCTTTTCAAAATTACGCCTCCATGATCCAGGACAACACCCTGGCTATAAAAATGGAAAGAAAGGACGAGATCAATCAGGAGCCCGTGGACATTAATGGCCATCCCGTTGCCTTTTGCTTAAAGGTGGAAAAATAAAAAATAGAATTTTCTAAAAAAGACTAGAATAAATTTAGATTCACAGGTCAACGCCCGGAACGAGAACACCACTCATCCGGGCGTTTCATTTGCTTATTGCCAGTAATTCAGTTATAATATTAAAACCATTTCAAGCAGAAGGAAGTTTTCTTCTAATTTCTTGGCTTTTATTTTATTAAAAATTGACTTTTCCATAAATAAAGAGATATACTTAATAATTGCTATTTGTGTTAATGTGCCTATCTGGCACAATTTTTGCCTGTTTTGAAATGGTTGTTTCCCTGAAGATTATTGACAAGAGGTGGCTATGGTACTGCACAATCATACAGAAATGTATGGATACACGGCAAGAGAGACTTTTTCTCGAATCCCCCAGGTCTTAGAGCTTCCCAACCTTTTAGCAATCCAAAAGGAGAGCTTTCAATGGTTTATGGAGGAGGGCCTGAGCGAGGTTCTGGAAGAGATTTCACCGATCCGCGATTATTCTGGCGGTTTAATTCTTGATTTTATTGATCACCGTTTTGATGACCAGCCTGAATACTCCATTGAAGAGGCGAAGGAAAGAAACGTCAATTACGCCAAGAAGCTCAAGGTAAAGGTTCGCCTGATCAAAATGGAGGAGGGCGAGATCAAGGAGGTGAAGGAACAGGAAGTCTATTTTGGGGACATCCCAATGATGACCCCGTCCGGGACCTTCATTATTAACGGAGCCGAACGAGTCATTGTTTCCCAGCTGATCCGCTCCCCCGGTGTTTATTATGATCAGGCTTATGACAAAGCCGGAAATACAGAAATTTCCTCCACGGTTATTCCGAACCGGGGCGCCTGGATTGAATTTGATAATGATGCCAATGGAGTGGTCAATGTCCGCATAGACCGCACCCGGAAGCTTCCTGCGACCACTCTTATTCGGGTTCTTTTATTTGACACCGATCAAGAGATGCTAGAAGTGTTTGGTGAAAGTGACCACCTGAGGCTGACCCTGGAAAAGGAAGTCTCAAAAACCCGAAGTGAAGCAGTCATAGAAATCTACAAAAAATTAAAACCGGGGGATATGGCTTCAATCGAATCTGCCGAGCCTCTGATCCGAAATATGTTTTTTGACCACCGCCGATATGACCTGGCATCGGTGGGCCGTTATAAATTCAACAAAAAACTTGCCGTCTCCAATCGAATCGCCGGAAAAATCCTGGCGAAGGATGCCATCTCCGAAGAGGGTGAAATCATTGCCAAGGCGGGAGAGACCCTCAGTGAAGAAATGGCTCTTGCGATTGAAAATGCAGGAATCAACATTGTGGATATTTTTAATAACAAGACCAGGGACGAAGAGGTCCGAGTTGTTGGCAATCACTTTGTCGATTACCGGGTATTTCAGGCTCAAATTCCCGATGTTGACCTCTCGAAACTTCGCTTTTCTGAGAAGATCTACTACCCGGTCATGGAGGAGATCCTGGAGACCTTTGCCGAGGATACGGAAGGCGAGTTTGACACCCCTTCCAAAAAAATTGCCTACATGAATAAACACCTCAATGAACTGGCTCCCCACCATATCACCCCATCCGATATCATGGCTGCATTCTCCTACCAGCTCAACCTCTACCAAGGAGTAGGACGGACGGATGATATTGATCATCTAGGAAACCGCCGAGTTCGCTGCGTTGGCGAGCTTCTGCAAAACCAGTTCCGGATTGGCCTTTCCCGGATGGAAAGAGTGGTTCGAGAAAGAATGACGACCGGGGACCAGGACCTGGCTACCCCACAGAACCTATTAAATGTCCGGCCGGTGACAGCCGCAGTAAAAGAATTCTTCGGCTCCTCTCAGCTTTCCCAGTTCATGGATCAGACGAACCCCATGTCCGAGTTAACTCATAAGAGAAGGCTTTCGGCTCTGGGGCCCGGGGGACTTTCCAGAGACCGGGCCGGGGCAGAGGTTCGAGATGTTCATAACTCTCATTACGGGAGAATTTGTCCGATTGAAACTCCAGAAGGCCCCAATATCGGCTTAATCACCTCGCTGACGACCTATGGACATATCAACCAATATGGTTTTATTGAAACCCCCTACCGAAAGGTTGAGGTCGGGAAAGGACGGGTCACAAACGAAATAGTCTACCTGACTGCTGATGAGGAAGACCGGTTCATTAAGGCCCAGGCCAATGAGCTTTTAGACGAAGAAGGGTATTTTGTGAATGAACGGGTTTCTGGACGAGGAATTGATGCAGTAAACGGCATTTTCCCAAGAGATCAGGTTCACCTGATGGACGTTTCTCCCCAGCAGATCGTATCCGTTGGAGCAGCCATGATCCCCTTCCTGGAAAACGATGACTCCACCCGGGCTCTTATGGGGACGAATATGCAGCGTCAGGCTGTTCCTCTGATTAAGTCGGAAGCCCCCATTATTGGGACTGGAATTGAGCACAAGGCAGCCTTGGATTCCGGCGTCTGTGTGCGATCTGAAGTAAATGGCATTGTCAGCAGGGTTGATGCGACCCATATCACCATCCACGGAGAGGATGATCAGGACCATGATTATGTCATTATGAAATTCCGGAGGGCAAACCAGGGAACCTGTTTTAACCAGAGACCGATTGTTCAGGAAGGACAAAAGGTAAAAGCTGGAGAAATCATTGCAGACGGACCTTCTACCGACACAGGAGAAATTGCTCTTGGAAAAAATATCCTCATTGCCTTCATGGAATGGGAGGGCTATAACTACGAAGATGCAATGCTGATTAGTGAGGATTTGGTCGTGAATGATATCATGACCTCCATCCATATTGAGGAGCATTCCTGTGAGGCAAGAGAAACCAAATTAGGTCCGGAAGAGATCACCCGGGATATTCCCAATGTCGGCGAAGACATGAGAAAGAATCTGGATGAGGATGGAATTGTCCGCATTGGGGCAGAGGTCGTTGCGGGGGACATCTTGGTGGGCAAGGTTACGCCCAAAGGAGAAACCGAACTTTCTCCTGAGGAAAGGCTCCTTCGTGCGATTTTTGGCGAAAAGGCCAGGGAAGTGCGCGACGCTTCTTTGAAGGTTCCCCACGGAGAGACGGGGATCGTTGTCGATATCAATAAGTATTCCCGGGTCAATGGCGATGAACTGGCACCGGGGCTCAATGAGGTTGTTCGGGTCTATGTGGCTTCCAAAAGGAAAATCATGGTCGGCGATAAGCTTTGCGGCCGCCATGGAAATAAAGGGGTTGTCTCCCGGATTCTTCCAAAAGAAGATATGCCCTTCCTGCCCGATGGGACTCCGATTCAGATTTGCCTGAACCCCTTAGGCATTCCTTCCCGTATGAACCTGGGACAGGTTTTGGAAGTTCACCTCGGCTTGGCGGCGAAAAAACTTGGCTGGAAGGTCGCAACCCCGGTTTTTGATGGGGCTCAGGACTATGAAATTGAAGAAGCCTTGTCTAAAGCAGGATATGATACTTCTGGTCAGATCCATTTGAGGGACGGCCGCACAGGCGATTATTTTGATGCCCCTGTCACAGTGGGTTATATGTATATTTTAAAGCTCCATCATATGGTAGAGGAGAAGATCCATGCCCGTTCAACCGGCCCCTACTCCTTAGTTACCCAGCAGCCTCTGGGCGGAAAGGCCCAGTTCGGAGGACAGCGTTTTGGAGAAATGGAAGTTTGGGCCCTGGAAGCCTACGGTGCTGCCCACAGCCTCCAGGAAATGTTGACCGTTAAATCTGATGACGTAACCGGCCGCGTCCGTACCTATGAATCTATTGTGAAGGGAGAAAATATTCCCCAACCTGGTATCCCAGAAAGTTTTAAGGTTCTGATTAAAGAGCTTCAATCCCTGGCTCTGGATGTTCGCCTTTTAGATGAGGATGAAGAAGAAATCCAGCTTCGAAGCGACTTGGACGATGTGACCCGGTTCTCAGAAATCGAAGATATTGACGAAAGACAGGGCCAGGATTTGCCTAGCCGTTTCCTTAAAAATGCGGATTTAAACGAAGAAGCCTATTTCGAACCCTCGGATGAGGACGAGGAGGAGGAAGAAGAAGAGCCTCTGGATCGGAAGGTCAGGAAAAAGTCGAAAAGAGTCCTTTCCATCGATGATGATTATGATGATGAGGATGAAGATGGCAGGGAAGAGGAAGACCTGGACGACGAAGACCTTGCTGACGAAGAATATGATGAGGATGAAGATTCTCTCGAAATCTCCGAGGAAGACCTGGACATCGGCGAAGCCGTCGAAGATGAGAATGAGGACTTTGACGAGCTAGGTTATAGTGTCCATGAACTCGGTGAAGCTGACGAAGACGAAGAATAGGGGAGAGGAGTTCAACCTTGAAAAAGACTAATGATTTTGCCGCAATTCAAATAAAAATTGCCTCGCCGGAAAAAATTCGTTCTTGGTCACATGGTGAAGTGAAAAAGCCAGAAACCATCAACTATCGTACTTTAAAGCCAGAAAAGGATGGTCTTTTCTGCGAAAAAATTTTTGGTCCGACCAGGGACTGGGAGTGCAACTGCGGAAAATATAAGAGAATCCGCTATAAAGGGGTTGTCTGCGAAAAGTGCGGGGTGGAGGTCACCAAGTCCAAGGTCCGCCGTTCCCGGATGGGTCATATTGAACTGGCGACTCCCGTTTCTCATATTTGGTATTTTAAGGGGATTCCATCCCGGATGGGTCTCCTTTTAGACATGAGTCCGAAGGCTCTGGAGCTGGTCCTTTATTTTGCCAACTATGTGGTGATTGATCCCGGGGCAGCCGAAGGGGATCTTTATGAAAAAAGGCTTTTAAATGAAAGTGAATACCAGGAATACCGGGAAAAATACGGTGATGAATTTGAAGCTGAAATGGGAGCCGAGGCAATCCGCAAGCTCCTGCAAAAGGTCGATCTAGAAAAAGAGCAAAAAAGCCTGAATGAAGAGCTGGAGGATGCAAAGGGACAGAAAAGGATTCGCATTCTCCGCCGTCTGGAAGTCGTCGAGGCCTTCATCCGGTCAGGAAATAAACCCGAATGGATGTGTTTGACCGTTCTTCCCGTGATGCCCCCGGACCTTCGCCCTATGGTCCAGCTGGAAGGCGGAAGGTTTGCAACTTCGGATTTAAATGACCTTTACCGGCGAGTGATCAATCGAAATAACCGTCTGAAAAGACTCTTGGATATTGGAGCCCCTGATATAATTGTCCGCAATGAAAAACGGATGCTCCAGGAAGCCGTGGATGCCCTGATTGATAATGGCCGGCTGGGAAAAGCGGTCACAGGAGCTTCTAACCGCCCATTAAAGAGTCTTTCCGACCTGCTCAAGGGAAAATCAGGCCGTTTCCGCCAGAACCTCTTAGGAAAGCGGGTCGATTATTCGGGCCGTTCGGTCATTGTCGTCGGCCCGGAGCTAAAATTTCACCAGTGCGGCCTACCCAAGGACATGGCTCTGGAACTTTTTAAGCCTTTAGTGATGAGAGAGCTGGTTGCAGAAGGACTTGCCCACAATATTAAAAATGCGAAAAAGATGGTGGAGCGCAAGGATCCCAATGTCTGGGGCCCCCTGGAAAAGGTCATTGTAGATCATCCTGTCCTTTTGAACCGTGCCCCTACCC
>CAMYOR010000061.1 GCA_947278105.1 uncultured Tissierellia bacterium | reverse complement strand
GGATATGGTGGATCAAGATGTTCAGCGCCATCCCGAGGCGTATCCAAGTCCGGGACCCGAACATTGACTTCCGCCGGGTAAAAAATCTGCGGATCTTTTTCTCTCGCTATGGAAAGGCGCTGTCAACCGATATTCACGATCTCGGAGCCTGGCAGAGCGGAGACATTGTCATCTTTCGAGGCGATAAGCACATCGGGATTATCTCCAATTTAAGAAATGCAAAAGGAAGGGCCTTTCTCCTTCACAACGGAGGTCAGCCTAAGCGGGAAGAAGACTACTTTAAAAGAGACCTGCCCACAGAGCATTTTCGGGTGGACTTTCAAAAGCTCAAAGAGGCGGATCTTTTGATTCCCTTTTAGGACCACTGTCCCAAAACCACAAAATCTTAAAAACTTTTAGGAACATAGGAGGATCCCAATGAGAACGGAAATTGATCGAGAAAGGGCATTGGATACTTTGAAAAAATACAACCATGAGCCCTTCCATATCCAGCACAGCCTTACCGTAGAAGCAGTCATGCGCTGGTTTGCCGAAAAGCTGGGCTACAGTGACGAGGCAGATTTTTGGGCCGCTGTTGGTCTTTTGCACGATGTCGACTTTGAGATGTGGCCGGATGAGCACTGTAAAAAAGCGCCGGAGCTCTTGAATGAGGCCGGCTTTGATGAAGATCTGATTCACGCAGTCTGCTCCCATGGCTATGGAATTTGTTCTGATGTGGAACCAACCCACCCCATGGAAAAGGTTCTTTTTGCAGTGGACGAGCTAACCGGGCTGATTGGTGCGGCGGCTAAGATGCGCCCCAGCAAAAGCTTTCAGGATATGAAGCTTTCCAGCCTGAAAAAGAAATTTAAGGATCGCAAGTTTGCGGCAGGGTGCAGCCGTGATATTATTTCCGCCGGGGCTGAGAGGCTTGGATGGGAGCTGGATGAGCTTTTGACCCAGACCCTGGAAGCTATGAAAGATAGTGAAGAGAAGATTCGGGAACAGATGGAAAAAGAATAGAAGACGTGGATGATTTCTTCAGCATGAAGCCGGTGAAGCCCTAAGCTCTGCGATTGCCCATTTTTTAGGAGAGGCCGTTGGCCTCTCCTAAACTTATCCATATTTTATTGTGCGTTCAAATAGGTAAAAAATTCCCACTTATTTTCTCGCCCGGGCTGAGGGCAGGTCTTCTTTATTGATGCGCATCATCTCATTTAAGATGACCTCATCCGTGGTGTGCATCCCCTGGTTTGCCATTTTTCCGTAGGCGCGGATGGTATCGTCCACGTCCACCCCGACTAGGCCATCGCCCGGCTGAAAGGATTTGCCCCGCTTGGCCTGGTCATAGGCCCGGTATGCGGAGGACAGGGAGGCGGCAATTTTCGCTGCGCAGGAGGCCTTTGCTCCATCGCAGACCATTCCGGAGGTGATGGCCAGGGCATTTTCCGTGGTATCGGCAATGACTTTTTCAGAGGCGCCTTCTAGAAAAGCGATTCCTGCAGCCGCGGAGGCGCCTGCGGAAACGGCTCCGCAGTAAGCGGAAAGTCGGCCAATACAGGATTTTTGGTATTCTGCCAGAAGGTTAGCAAAGATCAGGGCCCGGTAAAGATCTTCCTTTGGAGCGTCGATATTTTTTGCCCGGCGAATAATGGGCAGGGAAACGGTCAGGCCCTGGTTGCCTGACCCGGAATTAATGACCACGGGCATTTCACAGCCGCTCATTCGGGCATCCGAACCGGCAGCCGCAAAAGCAATCTCTTGGTTTTCCACATTTCCCGTATCGAAGAAGGTCCGGCCCACGCCCGCACCCCAGTCATTTTTTAGTCCTTCTTTTGCAATCGCCGTGTTCAGTTCAATCTCCTTGTCCAGAATATCCTGGAGGGGACTGTAGTCACAAGATTTGGCGTATTCATAAATATCGTGAAAGGTGAAATTAATGCGTTTTTCTTCCCTTTCATTGTCATCCACATCGAGAAGAATTTCCCCATCCTTTTCAATCCGGGTGATATTGGTATGCTCATGATGGATAACTACCCGGGAGCTCCGCCCATCCTTATCCTTCATTCGGGTGTCAATGAAAAGCCCGGCAATTTCCGGATCATGATCCACCTGACAGACGCCCGCTTCCCAGGCTTTTTTGGCCTTTTCCACATCTTCGGGAGTAACAGACTCCAGGACCTCCAGCTCTTTGTCCGGGTTTCCGGCGATGGCACCGAGAAGGGTGGAAATTTCAATCCCGATAAGACCGCCCGAGTTAGGGACCACAACGGACCGGGCATTTTTGATCATATTGCCCGAACATCGGACGAGAATTTCTGTGGGCTCTGCTCCCAGGACCTCCTTAGCCTTTGCTGCGGCATAGGCCAGAGCGATTGGCTCCGTACAGCCGAAGGCCGGAAGCATCTCATTTTTGAGCAGGTCCATATACTTGTCAGCCATAATTCCTCCTTTTTTTAAAATCAGATTGATTATTCAGGGATTTAAATTAAGCCTTTGAATTTCAAGGTATGAATAATGCCGTCATTCATGTATTCAGCGAGTTCATCATGGTTTTGACCGGTGCCAGGGGCTCGATTTTTCATGGCTTGATTGACGCCTTCCTGGCCTCGGTCCGGATATCCCTCGGGAAATTTTGCCTCGGCGTTCATGGTCGAAAGGACGGTTTCAAGAGAAGGACCAATTTTACTCAGAATGCCCCGGAAACCTTGGGGACCTCCACCCACCTCATTACAAAGGTGAGGGCCGATGATTCCCCAGCGAATGCCGACGGAATTTGAAATCGCCCGGTCGACATCCTCAACGGAGCAGACCCCCGTCTCCACCAGGTCATAGGCCTCTCGCATCACAGCAGCCTGAATTCGGTTCCCGATAAAGCCGGGAACTTCTTTGTTTAGAACAACCGGGGTTTTTCCAACCTGAGTATAGAGGTCTTTGGCCGCCCGGACCGCCTCATCAGAAGTATCCCTGCTGCGGACAATTTCAACAAGGGGAAGGAGATAAACGGGATTATAGGGGTGACCGATAAGGAAGCGTTCTTTGTGCTGTGCGTGCGCGGCCATATCGGTCATGAGTAATCCGGAAGTGGAAGAGGCAATGACCGTTTGGGGGGAGACGATCGATTCAAAGAGAGCGAAAACCTCCTGCTTTTTCTCCAAAATCTCCGGAGTGGATTCCTGAACAAACTCCGCTCCCTCTAAAGCCTCCTTTGGCTCTGTCGTAAAAGAGGCGTTTTTCATTCCTTCTTCGGCCTTTTCCCTGGAGATAAGACCCTTTTTCTCTAAGTACTCAAAGACGGCCTTCATATTCTTTTGGGCTTTTTCACTCGACTCTTTTCGAGTGTTGTAAAGCTTTACAGAGTGGCCGCCCTGAAGAAAGACCACCGCCCAGGCCAGGCCGATAGTTCCGGCTCCATAGCAAGTAATTTTCATTAAAATATTCCTTTCTGCTTATGCTAAATTTTATTTTTTACCTTCGTGAATCAATAGAAATTACCAGGGCATTAAAACCGGGAGCATCGTCTTTAGGCATCATCGGCTTTTCCGGCTCCGGCTCATAAACCATTTTCAAAAAATGGTCAAAGAGATTTCGATAATTATCCGGCTCATCATAGGCTCCCATCAGATGGTCGCAGTTGCTGAAGCTATAGTAGAGCTTTTGCTTTCCCTTTGCAGCCTTCGAAGCTTCCTGGATTCGATCCGGAGGAACGACCCGGTCTTTTCCACAGCTGATAAAGAGCCGGGGGACTTCAACCTTCGCCGTTTGCTCGATTAAATTAGCGGCGCGGAACTGGAAGCCGAAGCGCATATTTGACATGAAGGAGCCCATTTCGGCAGCAAAATGAGCGAAGCTGTTGCTGAATCCATAATTGGCCTTCATGAGATCCACGGTTCGGGCATAGGGGTCCACAATGGGACAGTCCATAATGTAAAAATCAACTTTTTCCGCCTTGGGAAGGGCCGAATAGATTCCTGCGGTTTCGCCGCCAACGGAGGCCCCCCAAATGCCGATATGTTTATAGCCGTCTTTTTTCACCGCCTTGACAACGGCATCCAGATCCCGAGATTCCAGAACGCCAAAGGTTTTGACATTGCTATCATTTTGGTAGGTGCCTCGCATATCAAAGGAATAGCAGTCCCATCCCTTGTCCAGAAAAATTTCCATGGGTCCGAAACTGGACCGGGCATCGCCCCCTCTGCAGTGGCAAAGGATGATTGCCCCTTTTACATGGAGCCGATCCTTTGTTTCGACAAGATAGTAGGGAAAGGTGTTCCCGTCCGATGCAGTCAGCCTTCCCATGTTTTGCAGGGTATACTTATCCAGAAAACGATCCATGTCATAGTGGTAGTCATCACGGTATCTTTCATGCAATTTAGAATTGGAGATTTTTTCGGGAGTTCCATAGGGCTGGGAAAAGCCTTCCGTAACCTGCCATCCGAGCCAGAGACAAAAGCTAAAAAAAACGGCGAAGAAGGCCACCGCAATGGTCGTAAGAAGCGAAGAATAACGGACGGGTTTTCCGGGCTTATTTTGGCGGATGATTTTTTTATTGGCCATACTTTTCCCTTCTTTCCTCCCAGTCATTGTGAGGTCGTCTCTTCCTGCCCGGGGCCGAAAATTAATAAATAATAAAAAGACATTCATAAAAATTATAAAATAAGGAAGGGGGAACGTCAATTGATCTGAAAGGGGAGCTTTATCTCCTTTGCAAGATTTTCATCTGGCATTTTCAAGACTTTTCGTGAGAGATCTGGATCCTTTTACCGAAAAAAAACAGCTGCTCTAAAGAGCAGCCGCCTTCTTTACAAAATGACTAGCAATGTTCTTTTTCAGAACGATCCTGCTTGTCGTTAGGGTCATTATTTGCATTGTTAGTGACAACTTCAAAGCCATCGCTATGCTGGTTGTTGTTGACTACTTCGTTGTTTTCATTAATCTTATGATCCTGTCTGCTGCAGCACTTTTTTGCCATAAATAGCCTCCTTAATGATTTAAAAACTTATTTACTTTCCAAGAAGAAGAAAGCGGACCTTTTTACCAATATTAAAAAGGCCATGCGTCTCTTCCGTCTCCTTTTCTTCTATACCCTCAAATTTAAAATCTATTCTTCTTCTCTTATTTAAGATTTTATTCTGATTGCATTAGGAAGTCAGGAGCCCTCTTTTTTATTCCGATATTCTTCCATGACCAAGTGGAAAATTTCCCCAGAAGTCGGGGGAACATAGGTAATGGCGTTTGCTCCGGCCTCAAGGGTCTTTTGGATATCTTCCTCGGTGTGTCCCCCGGTTGCGATGATGGGAAAATTGGGCCCCAGTTTTTCACGGACTTTTTTTACAATTTCATTGGTATTTTTCCCCGAGCTGACATTGATAATTTCTGCGCCGGCATTCACCTTTCCGAGAAGGTCGTTATCTTCTGAATAAATGCTGGCAACAATGGGAATATCAATGGTTTTTGCGATGGTGCGAATGTCCTCATTCTGCATGGGGGCGTTCACAACGACCCCATAAGAGCCTAAAAGCTCGGCCAAAAAGCCCAGGATTACCGACCGGTAGCCATAAGTTGTGCCTCCGCCAATGCCGGAGAAGACGGGAACCGAAGCCGCTTCGATGCTTGCCTGCATAATAGAGGCTTCGGGGGTGAAGGGATAGACGGCAAAAATGGCATCCGCATTGTTATTGCGAATAATGGCAAGGTCGGTAGTAAAAAGCAGGGATTTGATCCTTTTTCCCATAATCATGATGCCGGAAGCCTCATAGATAATTTCCGGAACCAAGACATAGCGGTGGCGAAGCTTGTTTTGGATAACAGGGATGGTCTTGGATCCTCGGATAATCCCATCTTCTTTTTTATTAAAGTGAAAGTTGCGGTCGCGGTCATATTTTTCGACAATTCCTTGAAGATTGCCAATGATGTCAATGAGCAGATCTCGATCCATAGGGGACTCCTAAAGTTAAAAGTGATTATTGGTGCAGTAATAAAACTTCGAATTTTTAAGGCTGCTGAATTGCCCTTTAAGCATACGGATATGGGACTGTCTCTTATACACATCTGACGCTGCCGACGAATAGAGAGGTGTAGA
>CAMYOR010000060.1 GCA_947278105.1 uncultured Tissierellia bacterium | reverse complement strand
GAAAACGCCGATTGGGGTGGAGTGGAGGTGTTCCCTGAAATTTTACATAGGAAGCTCCCGCCGGCCCCGCCCTCGGGGCCGGCGGAAGCGACTAAAACCGCTTTGCCTCCGGCAAAGCTTAGTTTCAGAAGGAAGCCCGCCTCCGGCGGGCGGCTAAAACCGCTTTGCCTCCGGCAAAGCTTAGTTTCAGAAGGAAGCCCGCCTTTGGCGCCGCATTTTCCCTCGCTCGATCGCCTCGCCAGAAACTTCCTATGCGCATAAAAACCTGCGCCAGAGGCGCAGGCTTCACTCATAAAAATAAGCAGGGGTCAAAACTTTCATTTGTTCCGGGTTCGCCGCTCAAATACCAAGCAGATTCTTGATCAGTAGGCCCTCCCCTTACAGGGCCGCCTTATAGTCCTCAAACTCCTTCTTGATTTCTTCGCTGGCCCCGCCCGAAAGAAGGCTCACCAGCACGTTCACCAGAAGCGCAAAGAGGAAGGCGGGAAGAAGCTCGTAAATTGCCCAGACCCCGCCCATGGGGCTGATCTTGTACTTCCAAACCATGATCATAACCGCCCCGGCGGCCATGCCTGCGAATGCCCCATACTTATTGGAATTTTTCCAGAAAAGCGCCAGGAGGACCACCGGCCCAAAAGTCGCCCCGAAGCCCGCCCAGGCGAAAGAGACGATTTCAAAAACCGAAGAAGCCGGATCCGCCGCCAAAAAGACTGCAACCACCGCAATAATCAGGGTCACCGCCTTGGCGACGATCATCGACTGCCGATCTGACATCTTATAGCCCAAAAACTCACTCATAATATTCTGCGAAGCTGAGGAAGAAGCCGCCAAAAGCTGGGAATCCGAAGTAGACATGGTCGCGGCCAAAATCCCCGCCAGGATAATGCCGCCCAGAAAAGCCGCTGCCACCCCTTTTCCGCCCATAATGGCCGAGATGCGGATAATCGAAGTTTCCGCATCCGCCCCGGAAAGAACCGGAAGGACCCCGACCTGACTTAAGGCATTGGCAACGATTCCGATTAGAACGGCCACCGCAAGGGAGACCACCACCCAGATTGTCGCAACCCGCCGGGAAAGCTTCAGCCTCTCCTTGTCCTCAATAGCCATAAACCGAAGAAGCACATGGGGCATCCCAAAGTATCCCAGGCCCCAGGCCAGCATAGAAGCAATCGAAAGAATGCCGTAAGGCTGAGCCGTGCCCGCCTCCCGGTTAAAAATCTCAGTAAAGCTCAGGTAGCCCGGCAAAGACTGGGCGCTGGCCCTGACCGCCCCCGACCCGCCGGCCGAATGGACTCCAAAAATCATCACGATAATCAGAGCAACCGACATGACAATCCCCTGGATCACATCCGTCATTGTCGCCGCCATAAAGCCCCCCGTCGTCGTATAAAGCATAATGACAACCGCCGAAAGCCCCATGGAAAACTCGTAATTTAAGCCGAACATCGACTGAAAAAGCTTCCCGCAGGCGGCAAAGCCCGAAGCCGTATAAGGAATAAAAAAGAGGATAATGATCACCGCCGCCAGCGCATCCAGGAGATTTTTCTCGTCATGGTAACGGCGGGAGAAAAACTGGGGGAGGGTGATGACATCCAGGTGCTGGGTATAGACTCGAATCCTTTTTGAGACGATCAGCCAGTTCAGATAGGTCCCAATGGCCAGGCCCAAAGCCGTATAGGTCGCCTCCGCCAGGCCGAAAGTATAGGCCAGGCCCGGCAGGCCCATTAAAAGCCAGCTCGACATATCTGAAGCCTCCGCACTCATGGCAACGGCAAAGGGGCCCAGTTTTCTGCCTCCCAGGTAATAATCGCCGATATCCTTATTCGTACGGGAAAAATAAAAGCCAATCACCAGCATGAGCAAAAGATAGATGATAATGGCAACGGTTGTTGAAAGTAGGCCCTTATCCATTTGAATTCTCCTTATTTTTTCCTTATTAAAAAAGACTTCCCAATATTTTTTCGCATTATATCATATTATAGAAAGATAGAAATCAGAGAAGAATAAAAAAAGACCATGATTTTTTCACGAAAGGGGGAAATATGGCAAAAATTTCAGTCCTAGGCGCAGGCACCTGGGGAAGCGCCCTAACCATCATGCTGGCAAAGGAGGGCCACGACCTGACCCTCTGGTCGGCCATCCCGGAAGAGCTGGAGGAGATGGACCGAACCAAAAGACACAAAAACCTTCCTGGAGCCATCCTGCCCGATTCCGTAAAGACCCAGCCAGACCTAAAAAAAGCGGCAGAAAAAAAGGACCTCCTCATCTTTGCGGTCCCCTCCATCTACATCCGGGAAACCGCCCGAAAGCTTTCTCCAATCCTTATGGCCATGGACCCGGCCCCCCTTATCGTGTGCGTAGCCAAGGGAATTGAAAAAGGAACCAATGAGATTTTAACCCAGGTCATCCAGGAAGAGCTCGAAGGGGAAGACAAAAGAAGGGGCCCCTACTCCTATATCGCCGTTTCCGGCCCCACCCACGCCGAAGAAGTCTCCATCGGCCTTCCCTCCTGCCTGGTCGCCGCCTCCCCAGACCTGGAGAAGGCGAAGATCATTCAAAAGATCTTCATGAACGAGCGGATGCGGGTCTATACCAATCCCGATATTATAGGCGTTGAGCTGTGCGGAGCCCTCAAAAATATTATCGCCCTGGCCTCCGGGATGTCGGACGGGTCCGGCTTCGGGGACAATGCCCGGGCCGCCCTCATCACCCGGGGGGCCGCCGAGATGACCCGCCTGGGCCAGGCCATGGGCGGCCAGCCAGAGACCTTCGCCGGCCTCGCCGGAATTGGAGATCTGATCGTAACCGCTACCTCCCTCCATTCCCGCAACTACCGGTGCGGCTATTACTTAGGCCAGGGCAAAACCCTGGAAGAAGCCCTCAAAGAAGTCGGCCAGGTCGTAGAAGGCCTAAATGCCCTTCCAGCCGCCCTGGCGCTCAAGGAAAAATACGGGGTTCAAATGCCCATTGTCGAAGGGGTTGAGGCGGTCGTTCACCGGGCCGTTCCGGTCGCTGAGGCCGTCCTTTCCCTGATGAACCGGGACCCCAAATCTGAAATTCATTCGTCCAAAAGCCTTTAGGCCGGCCAAAATAAGCCCATTCCAGGGGCCAGCCCCTGGAATGGGCTTACGTTCGGGCGCTGGCCTCCCACCGCCTTCGCCGGCCCGTTTTTTCCTACTCGTAGGCCAGATGCTCAATCTCGTTTTGCAGAAGCCGGCCGGCCCCAGCCGCCAGCTCCTCCGGCCGGAGAATTTTGGCAAAATGAGAGCCGAAGAAAACCCGGGCCTGGTCCGAATCCGAAAGAATCCCGGAGACAAGGCCCGCAATGGCGATCTTTTCCCGGCGCAGGGCCTTCATGGCACCCAGCGCATCCTCTTCCGCCCTTTTTCCAACATATTCATAATGGGGAAGACCCGACATGGGCCGTAGGTCCCGGGGGGTCACATCCGTAAAGATCAAAAGCAGATGACGGTCCGAAGGCCTTTTTCGGACCAGATCCACCAGGGCCCGGTAGGCCAGTCCATCCCGGTTCCATCCCCGGGCGACATAGGAAAAAAGAGCCTCCGAGCTTTTTTCATCAAAATTTTTTAAGAGAGTAAAGGCCGTCGTGTCCTGGAAGGTACAAAAGGAGAGGACCCGGTTGGGAATGCCCACCTTGTCCATGGCCCGGGAGACGATGATCGCCTGAGCGGCAATCTCCTCCTGGTCCGGCCCCCGGGAGGCGGACCCATCCAAAAACAGATCCACAGAAAATCCAGCCACGGGCTGGGTGATGGACCGTTCAAAAATTCGGGCCGAACTCAGCTGGACCCGCCAGGCCCTCTTTCCCAAAAGCCTTCCGTGCCGGCCGATCGAATGCTCTGTTCCAGTCTGGGCCTGAAGAACCGAGGCAATCTGGGCAGAGAGGGTATCGATGGCCCGGTTGTAGAGGAGCTGGTGGTCCTTGAAAGCCTCGCGGTTTCGCTGCCGTTCCAGGCGAAATTCTCCAGAAAGGTTATTTTCCTCCGCCCCCTTGCTCAGCCAGAGGTGGAGGCCCTTATGGGGCCCCTGACAGACCTTCTCTTCCCAGTGAAGCCGGTCCTTTTCCGAAAGAAGAGAGGGGCCAAAAAGCCGGGTCAGCTCATTTTCCCGGGCCCTCTTTCGGGATAAAAGAAAGCGGACAATGGGCGAAGAGGTCGTTTTTTCCTCTTCTCCCCGGTTGAAAGAATCCGGCCGGTTGGAATATTCCAGCTGCCGGGGGGTCAGAGAAGCCAGACGGTCAAAAAAGGAAGGGGGAGTCCAGGTCCGGCCGGCTTTAAAACCCTGACCTTCATATAGAGAAAGCAGGGTCTCTTTAAGATCTTCGATCCCCGTTTTCGCCGGAAGGCGGATTTTTTCATATACTTTCAATTCCCGGGGGCTGAGCGAATAGGGCTCCTCCAGGATCTCATGGGCCCGGGCAACGAGAAGCCGGGTCGAGAG
The DNA here is from genome assembly GCA_947278105.1 of uncultured Tissierellia bacterium. Lineage (GTDB taxonomy): Bacteria > Bacillota > Clostridia > Tissierellales > Peptoniphilaceae > CABTZP01. Next base: position 1,706 of record CAMYOR010000060.1, on the reverse strand, counting down.
GGGATCCTTGAGATAAAAAATCCGCCGCCGCATTTCATCCTGGGGCTGGAGGAGCATTTTCGCATAGTCCTTGCGAAGGCGGGCAAGGGCCGGCCGAATCGGGGCCTCCCTCTGATAAAGGATATTTTCCAGGGCCAGCCAGGTCAGCTGATCAAACCGGTACTGGCGGATCTGTCCCTTCCACAGGCCAAAAAGCCCTTCCAGGGCCTCGTCCGAATAGTATTTTGCCGCCAGGCCCTCGATCAGATTCATATAAGGATCCATCTCCCCGGACAGGTCCTTCATGTGAAAAAGGGGCTTAAAGCGATAGGCCTTTGCCCCTGCCCAAATCATATTGTCAATGCGTCTTTTCCAGGAATCCGATCCCATAAAAGCTCCTTATTCGGCAGAAATTCGCCATGGATAAAGTGACTACCGCATTCGGCAAAAGTCTGCCACGGATAATACAAAACCGGGGGCGGGTCACAAAAACCCCTCTCCGAAGAAAAATCAAAGCCCCCTATTGGAAAAGCTGATCTTTTCCATCCTCAGCCAAAAATCTTTCATCCACTAGGTCCCGGACCAGGGTCCTTTCAAACTCATCATCGCTCTTGTTGGTAATCCCTAGGTCGATCGCCCGGCCCAGGGGAAGGCCCCAGTGAACAAGGCTAATGGCATCGATCAGTCCCCGAAGGTCCACCGGCCGGTCAGAAATTTCTCCCGCCTGATGCTTTAGGACAATTTCGAAGAAAAAGAGTGTGAATTGATGAACATATTCCTCCCTAAGGTTAGGAAAATGCAGCTTTAAGAGCTTGGTCAGCCCCTCCTCGGAGATCAGGGGCATCCGGATCACATTAAAACGAGACAGAAGCGCCCGGTTCACCGCCCGGGTTCCGGCATAGCCCTGGTTCATGGTCGCAATAAAGCGGGTAAAAGGATGGAGGCGAACCGGCTTGTAGCCAGGGATGTCAATCAGCCGCCGGTGATCGAGGGTAGCATGAAGAACAGAAACCGCCTCATTTTTTGCCATATTAATTTCATCCAAAACGCAGAAGCCCCCGTAGGTGGCCGCCTGGGTGATCGGGCCCGGCCGATAGGTAACCTCTCCGCCTTTTAAGGTGTCCGTTCCAATCAAAGATTCTGCATCCGTTGCGACATGAAAGGAAACAGTATAAAGGGGGCGGCAGAAGAGGCCCGCCAGGTACTCGGCCAATATATTCTTCCCCGTAGACTTTTCCCCAATCAGCAGCAAATTTCCCCCCGATAGGATGACCGCCCGGGCCTCTTCCAGGGTCCGTTCCCCAAGATAAGGGGTACAGTGGACCGGAATCCGGTCAATGGCCATGGGGTCCACCGGCTGGTGAAATCGTTCAATTTGACTATCTAAATTTTTTTCCTCTGAATTTTTCATAAAGCCTCCCTTTTGCACTACCAGTATAACGCTAATAAGAAGGGTTAGACGAGCCCTTCCTTCATTTTTGACCCGGTAGCCCTCAAATCGGCAATGAAAGGGCAGAGAATTGCTAAATATTTATAAAAAATTTCTTATTGCTCCACCTCAAACCCCGAAAAGTGCCATTTAGGGTGGAACCCCTATTCCCTCCTAAATCTACGAAAATGCCAATTGGGGTGGAGTGGGGGAGAATTTCAGAAATTTTACAAAGGAAGCCCGCCCCCTCGCTCCTGACCAAAGGCCGAAAACGTCATTTAGGCAGGGTCACTGTCTC
>CAMYOR010000059.1 GCA_947278105.1 uncultured Tissierellia bacterium | reverse complement strand
TTCCCAGGAGAAGATGTTTGATGAAAGAGGGGACCATCCCCCCGGAAAATCTTTGACTAAAAAGAATCAGGGTCTGATCGAAGTTTCTCCCCTCCCGAAACTGGAGTGGAATTTCCATCAGTCCTTTCATAAAATATGAGGGGACCATGCCTTCTTCTTTTGAACTTCTCTTTTCCATCGTTTCGATCGAAGATATCAGAGACTTTTCCGGGTTAAATCCCGCTTCCAGAAAACTTGCGTAGGTTTCTAAAAATTTTGCAAAATCGGTTTCAGATCGGAGAGCTTCCTCTTTTTTTTCGCTTTCTTTACCTAGACATAGGCCTTTATAGGCCCCAAAAATAGCAAAGGGAAGAGATAACCATGGAAAAGAAAAATATATGAATGCTCCCAATCCGGAAAAAAGGGCCCCCAGAATGATCCATAACCGATAAGCCCTCCATTCCTTAAACCAATGTCTATCGTCTCTCCTATTTTTTTTTGCTTGGATTCCAAGGTTTAGTATTTTCATCAGGTCCTCCTTAACCAGGTCCGCTCAGCTGATCCATCCAGGATAGGGAAATCCCCTGCCTGGAAAATTTTTCTTTGCGGATTAGGGGCTCCCCTTGAAACTCGGCCGGCTTATCATCAGGGGAATCAAAATTTTTTTTAAAAATCGGGTGGAAATTTAGTTTTCCCTGTCCGGGAATGACTTCCTCAATATCCACAACCTGTCTCTTGCGAGATGGGAGCCGGGAAAGATGGATAAAAAGATCAATGGCAGCTCCGATTTGCTGCCGTATTGCCTCTAGGGGAAGACCCTCATGGCCGCTGATTACCATCGTTTCCAGCCGGTATTGCATATCTGGTATGGAGTTTGCATGGCCGGTCGATATGGACCCGTCATGGCCGGTATTCATGGACTGAAGCATATCTATGGCTTCCGGTCCCCGGACTTCTCCTACAATGATCCGATCGGGCCGCATTCGAAGAGAGGTGCGGATGAGATCACGGATACTGATTTCCCCCTGTCCACTTGCCGTTTTCGCTCGGGTTTCAAGCGAAACCCAATTGGGACGATTTTGAAAGTTTAGCTCCCGGGAATCTTCAATGGTGATGAGTCTTTCTGAAAAATCGATTTCATTGGAAAGGGCATTTAAAAGGGTTGTCTTCCCGGATCCGGTCCCACCGCTGATAAAAATGTTGAGCTTTGCCTGGATAGCTTGTTTTAAAAAACAACAAATTTCCGGAGAAATCGTCTGATTTTCGACCAGCTCTTCCAAGGTGTAAATTTTTGACCGAAATCGTCGAATCGTTAAAGAAGCGTCCCCGGCAGAAATTGGACTTAATACAATATTGACTCTGGAATTATCCGGCATCCGGCAATCACAGATCGGCGATCTCTGGTTTACCTCCTTTCCATCCTCGCTGACAATTTTCTGTATGATATCCATATATTTATCTTTGTTTTTAAAATGACTTTTTGTTTGAAAAAGTCGTCCTCCCTTTTCAATAAAAATGGAGTCATAGGCATTAACCATAACTTCTGTAACTTCCGGGTCATCCAAAAATTCGTCCAGGACATCATAGCCGCGGATGGTTGAATATACTCGGTCGATCAGCTTTGCCTGAAGGGAGATGGTTTGATCCCGGTAAGGAGATCTTGCACAAACCATTTTTTCTATTGCCAGGACCAATTCTTGATTAGAGAAGCTTGCAATGTTCACTCGGTTTCGAAATTCTTCTAGAAATTTTTCAACCAGCCCTTCGACGTTTTCACTTTCATTTTGACTAAGGTCTTTATCCGAAGACTTTTCTCCACTGATAGGATTCCCCCCTTCCAGAACGGGGTTAGGACATCCCCCGTTCGGTTCACCCCTTCCTCCAGCTTGTCCAGGCTGTTTCGCAAGAGCTTTGCGAACTTGATGTGTCGATGAGAAGAATTCTATGATGAATTCCAACTTGAGTCGTGAATTTGACGATTGCGTTTGGGGAATTTTGATTGTCAATAAACACATCCCGGGCTTGAACTAATAATAAGGGTTCTAAATTCTCAGTGTGTTCCGCTTTCCCGGGAAAGTGTCTCATTTTGTTTTAAAGAAAAGAAAAAAAAACGGTCTGGCCAATAGGCCAGACCGTTTTCTATTAAATCTTAAAAGTTAAACTATTCGATAATCTTGGTAACGACGCCGGAAGCGACGGTGCGGCCGCCTTCACGAACAGCAAAACGAAGACCCTCTTCAATGGCGATCGGAGAGATCAGAGTAATGATGAAGGTTGCGTTATCGCCAGGCATAACCATTTCGGTGCCTGCTTCCAATTCGATATCTCCCGTAACATCCGTGGTTCTGAAGAAAAACTGAGGACGGTAGCCGGAGAAGAAAGGAGTATGACGTCCGCCTTCATCCTTGGTTAATACGTAAACCTGACCTTCGAACTTTGTATGGGGATGGATGGAGCCTGGTTTTGCCAGAACCTGTCCACGCTCAATTTCCGTTCTCTGAATTCCACGCAGAAGAGCGCCGATGTTATCGCCGGCGACGGCAGAATCCAAGGTCTTATGGAACATTTCAAGTCCGGTAATAACCGAAGTCTTTGGCTTGTCTTCCAGACCAACAATTTCAACGTTATCGCCAACATGGGCTTCTCCACGCTCAACACGGCCAGTAGCAACGGTTCCACGACCGGTGATGGTTAAAACGTCTTCGACAGGCATTAAGAATGGCTTGTCGGTATCACGTTTCGGAGTTGGAATCCATTCGTCAACTGCTTCCATCAGCTTGACGATGGCATCTTCCCACTCGCCGCCTTCTTCCAGGCATTTTAGAGCGGATCCAACAATGATTGGGGTATTATCACCATCGTATTCATATTCAGTTAACAGGTCGCGAACTTCCATTTCAACAAGGTCAATCAGTTCCTGATCATCAACCTGATCAGACTTGTTGAGGAAAACAACCATCTTGGGAACCCCAACCTGACGAGCAAGCAGGATGTGCTCACGGGTCTGAGGCATTGGGCCATCGGCTGCGGAAACAACCAAAATCGCACCATCCATCTGAGCTGCGCCGGTAATCATGTTTTTGACATAGTCCGCGTGTCCTGGGCAGTCAACATGGGCGTAGTGACGGTTCGGAGTTTCATATTCAACAACAGAGGTATTGATGGTGATGCCACGGGTTCTCTCTTCGGGAGCCTTATCAATATCTGCATAGTCAATAAAGGCCCCGGTTCCGAATTTCTCGTTCATGACCTTTGTGATTGCTGCGGTCAGAGTGGTCTTGCCATGGTCAACGTGACCAATTGTACCGATATTTACGTGCGGCTTGCTACGTTCAAACTTTGCTTTTGCCATTGCGTCCTCCTAATTGATTTTCGCTTATCGCATTTGTTTAGATTATAGGGTAAATGGAAAAAAACTTCCATTCTTTAGAGAAAATTCTTTATCACCTTCAGTTAATTCTCGCGGCCTTTTTTGATTTCTTCCTGAACAGACTGCGGTACCGTGTCATAGTGATCGAACTGCATGGAATAGGTCGCTCTGCCCTGGGTCTTGGACCTTAAATCCGTCGCATAGCCAAACATCTCTCCCAGAGGGATGAAGGCATCAACAATCTGCACGCCCTCTCTTTGATTCATGGAGTCAATTTTCCCTCGACGGGAAGACACATCGCCCATGACATCGCCCAGGTACTCTTCCGGGGTGACAATTTCAACCTTTTGAATCGGTTCCATCAGACAGGGAGCCGCCTTTTGCAGGGCTTGATGCATGGCCATGGACCCGGCGACCTTGAAGGCTGCTTCGGAGGAGTCGACTTCATGATAAGAACCATCGTAAATCTCGACATCGACATCCAGAACTGGGTATCCGGCTATGGGCCCTGCCTGGCAGGCATCCTTAATTCCCTGGATTGAAGGATTAATAAATTCCTTGGGAATGGAGCCGCCTACTGTGACGTTATGAACTTCAATACCGGAGCTCTTAGCACCAGGTTTGATCCGGATGCAGACGTGACCGTATTGGCCATGGCCGCCGGTCTGGCGGACAAATTTTCCTTCTGCCTCGGACGGCTTCGTGATTGATTCTCGGTAGGAAACCTGGGGAGAGCCAATGTTCGCCTCCACCTTGAACTCACGGAGAAGTCGATCAACGATAATCTCCAGGTGGAGCTCGCCCATGCCGGCAATGATGGTCTGTCCCGTCTCTTTATTGGTATAAGTACGGAAGGTTGGATCTTCTTCTGCCAGCTTTAAAAGAGCGACATCCATTTTTTCCTGGGATGCCTTGGTCTTGGGTTCAATAGCAACCGAGATCACGGGTTCCGGGAAGACCATGTTTTCCAGAATGATGGGATGGTCTTGATCACAGAGAGTATCTCCGGTAGTGGTGGTCTTTAAGCCAATCGCAGCGCAGATATCTCCAGCCTGAGCATATTCCAGTTCGCTTCTTTTGTTGGCGTGCATCTGAAGGATTCGGGAGATTCTTTCCCGGGTCCCTTTTGTTGAATTGTAAACATAGGATCCGTTCTCCAGCTTTCCCGAGTAAACCCGGAAGTAGCAGAGCTTACCAACATAAGGATCGGTGATAATCTTAAAAGCCAGAGCCGAGAAGGGCTCCTCTAAAGAGGTCTTTCGAGTAATGACCTCGGCGTCCTCATCCATGGAAAGGGTCCCCTGAACCGGGGGAATATCCAAGGGGCTGGGCAGGTAATCGACAATTGCATCAATTAAAAGCTGAACCCCACGGTTTTTATAAGCAGACCCACAGAAAACAGGGTAAATTTTGCGGTCAATGGTGCCCTTGCGAACGGCTGCACGGATCATCTTTGGGCTGACCTCCTGTTCATCCAGGTAGGCCATGGCCAGTTCGTCATCAATCTCCGAAAGTGTCTCTAAAAGAGACTCTCTCATTGAATCCGCTTTTTCCCTTAACTCATCCGGAATCTCTTCCTCCGTAATTTTTTCGCCCAAATCATCATGATAAATTTCTGCTTTCATGGTGATCAGATCGATAATGCCACGGAATTTATCTTCTGCTCCAATGGGACACTGAAGGGGAAGCGTATTGGCCTGCAGCTTATCCTTGATGGTATCGACAGCCATAAAAAAGTCGGCTCCCGTAGCATCCATTTTATTGATAAAACACATCCGGGGGACATTGTATTTGGCAGCCTGACGCCAAACAGTCTCTGACTGTGGTTCAACACCACTTTTAGCATCGAACAGAGCCACGGCGCCATCCAGTACACGTAAAGAACGTTCCACCTCTACGGTGAAGTCAACGTGTCCTGGCGTATCGATAATGTTGATTCGATTCAATATATTGTTGCGCTTCCAAAAGCAGGTGGTCGCTGCCGATGTGATTGTTATTCCGCGCTCCTGCTCCTCTTCCATCCAGTCCATCTGGCTTGCGCCTTCATGGGTCTCACCCATTTTATGAATTTTGCCTGTATAGAAAAGAATTCGCTCGGTAACGGTGGTTTTACCTGCATCGATATGCGCCATAATGCCAATATTTCGAATATTCTCTAATGGTGTATGTTCTTGAGCCACAGACCATCCTCCTTGCGATTAATAGCGGAAGTGAGCAAAGGCTTTGTTTGCTTCCGCCATGCGGTGCATTTCTTCTTTCTTGCGGACGCTGGCGCCCGTGTTGTTGTAGGCGTCCACGATTTCATTGCCCAGCCGCTCCGCCATCGTCTTTTCACTCCGAGCCCGGGAGAAGCTGACAAGCCAGCGCAGAGCCAGGGTCTGACGACGCTCAGGGCGAACTTCCATAGGAACCTGGTAAGTGGCGCCGCCAATCCGGCGTCCCTTCACTTCCAATACCGGAGTGACATTTCCTAAGGCCTTGCGGAATACTTCCATTCCTTCTTCTTTTGTCTTGCTTGCGGCCAGGTCAAAAGCATCGTAAACAATCTTTTGAGCCAGTCCTTTTTTGCCGTCGAGCATCACCTGATTAATTAATTTGGCAACGGCGATGTCGTTGTATTTTGGGTCCGGCATAACCTCTCTTTTTGGGATATGTCCTTTTCTAGACACTTAACTTCCCTCCTTACTCATTATAAGTAGATTATCGGTACTCAGCCTGGAATCAGAGATTGAAACCATCTCAGACTGTTGTGCATTGGACACCCATAAAACGGGAATCAATATGCACGATCACTTGGCTCACGTCATCTCTTACTTGGCGTTTTTCTTAGCACCG
>CAMYOR010000058.1 GCA_947278105.1 uncultured Tissierellia bacterium | reverse complement strand
GAAGCGGATTCAGGAACAGGTAGGCATTACGTTCATCTACGTCACCCACGATCAAACCGAAGCCATGACCATGGGAACCCGGATTGCCATTTTAAACCATGGAAGAATCGAACAGTTTGACCGCCCTGAGGTTCTCTATTCCAATCCCGCCAATAAATTTGTTGCCGAATTTATCGGTTCTCCGCAGATGAATCTCTTTGAAGGAACTCTTGGAACCGATGCCAAAGGAACCTTCGTTCAAATCGGCAAGACCCACATCCCTTTGACCCAGGCCATGAAAGCGAGGCTGACCCTAAGCCCGGCAGGAAGAAAGATCTATGCAGGGATTCGTCCCGAAGCCTTTTTCTTTGAGACAATAGAGGGTGAGGAGCTGACCAGCGTTTCCATTCGCCTGGAAAACGTGGAACAGGTGGGAGCCGATACCTTTGTTTACTTTAGGACCCCCTCCGCCATTCGAAACTGCTGTGCCCGATTTTCACCCGCCGTGGATGTCCGCCTTGATAATGTCATTGCGATATCCTTTCATCCGGACAGCCTTTATCTGTTTGACCGGGAGACCGGCAAAAGCCTTTTAAACCGGCCCTCCATTTTTGACCAGCAAGGTCTAAGATCAATGAATGAAGTCAAAAGCGTGGGGCTAGCCTATGTGTAAAATTTGGGCCCACCGGGGTTATTCTGCCCTCTACCCGGAAAACACCCTTTTGGCCTTTAAGAAGGCGGAAGAACTTTTTGTTGACGGAATCGAAACAGACCTACAGCTGACCAGAGATGGAAAAATCGTGTTGATTCATGATGAAAAAATTGACCGGACCTCTGAGGGAAAAGGCTTTGTCAAGGATTATACCTATCAAGAACTGCAAAAATATTCTTTTTGCAATCATATGGACTTTACGATAGAAGAAGGATCCCGTTTGCTATGCTTGGAAGATTTTTTCTCCTGGTTTAAGGGCACGGACCTTGTGGCGAACCTAGAGCTAAAAACCTCCCTTCTTCCTTATCCAGGTCTAGTCGAAAAGACCATCCTGGCCATCCATCAGGCGGATCTCAATGATCGGGTGATTCTTTCTTCTTTTAATCACCATAGTCTCATGGAGGCCAGATCACTGGATCCGGAAATCCCCTGCGGGGCGCTTACAGGCTGCTCACTCCTTGGCCCTGGCTCCTACTGCCGGCAGCACGGAATGAAGGCTTACCACCCTCTTTTTACAACCCTGACCGAAGAGGACTGGGTAAACTTAAAGGAAAACGGGGTTGAGATCAACCCTTGGACCGTCAACCGTCCCTCTGAGATGAAGATGCTTTTTTCCCAGGGGATCTCTCATCTGATTACCAATGAGCCCGCCTTGGCCATCGAGGCCTTAAAAGAAATCGTTCAATAGAGCCTTTCCCATCTTTTTTTCCGCCCGCCTGCCCGCCGGGTGGATTTTTTTGACCCCGGGGATGTGGTACAATACTAACCATAAGAGGTGACCAAAATGAAAAAATATGGATTTAGCGAACTGCGCAAAGACTTTCTTGATTACTTTGAAGCACGTGACCATATCCGGCTAAAAAGCTTTTCCCTGGTACCTGACCATGATCCCAGTCTGCTTTTAATCAACGCCGGCATGGCCCCATTGAAGCCCTATTTTATGGGTGAGAAAAAGATGGCAAAGGACCGGGTCGTTACTTCCCAGCGGTGTATGCGTACGGCGGACTTGGAAAATGTCGGAAAGACTGCCCGCCATGCGACCTTTTTTGAAATGCTGGGCAATTTTTCTTTTGGTGATTATTTTAAAAAAGAAGCGATCCGCTGGTCCTGGGATTTTGTCACCCATGTCATCGGACTTCCGGCAGAAGATATGTGGATCACCGTCTTTCAGGACGATGATGAAGCCTATGAGCTCTGGACGAAGGATATTGGTATTCGCAAAGAACGTATGCTTCATATGGGTAAAGCAGATAACTTCTGGGAGCTGGACCAGGGTCCCTGCGGTCCCTGCTCTGAGATCCATATTGACCGAGGAGAAAAGTGGGGAGAGGGAACCAGCCCCCTGGATAATGACGACCGGTTCATGGAGCTTTGGAACCTGGTTTTCACCCAGTTTGACCGTCAGCCGGACGGCACCACCTATATTCCTCTTAAAAAGCCGAATATTGATACCGGCATGGGCCTGGAACGCCTGGCCATGGTCTGCGAGGATAAGGGCAGCATCTTTGATATTGATGAATTTGAGCCCCTTCGTCAGGAGATTAGTCAGCTTTTAGGCAAAAAATATGGGGAGGATCCCAAGGCGGATGAATCTTTCCGAATTTTAATTGACCATTCAAAAGCCTCTGCATTTATGGCGCTCGATGGGATTGTGCCCTCTAATGTCGGCCGGGGCTATGTTCTTCGAAGAATCATCCGGAGGGCCTACCTCCATGGATATTTAATGGGCAATAAAGAAGAAATCCTGACCCGGACCATCGATAAAATCATTCCTGTTTATCAGGACGAATACCCGGAGCTTGTCAGCGCACAAAAAAGAATCAATACCATCATCCGCCGGGAGGAGGAATCCTTCCAGGAAACGATTGATACCGGGCTGGATATGCTGGATGACCGGCTCAGCGACCTCAAGAAAAGAGGAGAGAAGGTCTTATCCGGAAAGGATGCCTTTAAACTCTATGATACCTATGGTTTCCCTCTGGATCTGACCGTTGAAATGGCAGCAAAAAGGGAGATGAAGGTCGATGAAGAAGATTTCCGTCAGCGGATGGAAGAGCGCAGAGACCTTTCCCGGCGGACAAGAAAGGGCGGAGTAGGCTGGGATGCCAAAAAGGATTTGGATATCAAAGATCAGCCTGCCAGTGTCTTTACTGGATATGACCATAAAAAAGAAGACGGTAAAGTCCTTTGCATTATTGTCGATGGAGAAAGAGTCAGTGACCTTAAGGCCGGCCAAAAGGGGCTTGTTCTCTTTGATCAGACGCCCTTCTACGCAGAAAGCGGCGGCCAGCTGGCAGATCTAGGACAGGTTTTCAAGGAAGATGCTCTGGAAGCGGTCGTCACCGATGTGCAAAAAGATGCAGATGATCACTTCCTTCATACGGTAGAAGTAAAAAGTGGATGCCTGGAGACCGGGGAGAAGGTCCATCTCGAAGTTTCTTCCGACCGGAGAGAGGATATTCGCCGGAACCACTCCGCCACACATTTACTGGATGCCGCCCTCATCCGGGTTTTGGGACCCCATGTGAAGCAGGCAGGTTCTGAAGTAGATCAAAATCGCTTCCGCTTCGACTTTACCCACTATCAGCCCCTGACAGAGGAAGAGATTAGAGAGGTGGAGGAGGCTGTCAATCGGGCGATCTTTGATGCCCTTCCCGCAAAGACGGAAATTCTCGATAAAAAGGAAGCAGAACAGAAGGGAGCCATTGGCCTTTTTGAGGAAAAATACAAGGACCAGGTTCGCGTAGTTTCCTTTGGGGACTTTTCCAAGGAGCTTTGCGGCGGGACCCATGTCGAGAACACCGCGCAAATTGGCCTCTTTCATATCCTTTCCGAACAGGGGGTCTCTTCCGGAGTCAGACGAATTGAAGCGGTAACCGGCAGAGCCTTGTTCCGCCATTATATGGAGATGGAAGATCAGCTTGGGCGGATCGGCGCCCTTTTAAAGGGAAGCCGTGAGCAGGTGGAAGAGAAGGTGGATCAGCTCCTGGAGGAAAATAAAAATCTTAAAAAAGAAATTGCCTCCTTTGAATCCAAAGCAGCCGACAGACTGTCGAAAAAACTGGCTCAGAATCAGGAGACCATCGGCGGGGCAGAGGTGATTTGTGAGAAGCTTCCCGGAAAGTCCATGGACGAACTTAAAGAAATTGCCGATGCCCTGAAAGAAGGGAAGAATCGCTGCTGGATTGTATTAGCCTCAGAAAAAGAGGGAAAGGTTTTTTGGGTCGTATCTCTCTCGGAGGCCCTTGTAAAAGAAGGCGGACACGCAGGAAATATGATCCGAGACCTTGCGAAAACCACCGGCGGAAATGGAGGCGGAAGAGCCACCTTTGCAACCGCAGGGGGCAAGGATCCTTCAAAAATAGAGGCGGCGCTTGCTCTGGTCCCGGAAATCATCAGGGGCCAGCTTAAAAAACAGGAATAATACCCATAAAGCTCGATTGCAAGGCGATCAATGATTTTTGCAATGAGAGGAGAAAAAGATGGCAAAAGATTTTACCGATGAAACAATGCTTTTTACCCCTATCGATGATGAAAGCAAAGAAATGCGGGTTATTTTAACCGATGTCTATCATTCTTTGGAGGAAAAGGGATATTCCCCGTTAAACCAACTGATTGGCTATATTCTTTCGGGAGATCCCACTTATATTACTTCCCATAACGGGGCCAGGAAGCTCATCCATCAAATTGACCGGGATGAGCTTCTGGAGGAACTTTTGAGTTATTACCTAAAGGATGTCATTGAAGATTTGCCGAAAGGTCACTCGAACGAGGAATGAGATTTTCTCATTCTTCGTTTTTCATTGGAAAATTTTTTTCTAAATCCATCATATTTTACTTATATTTTGCATAGGAGAGCCTGGAAGTGATAAAAAGAGGTTTACAGCAGGCTCTCCTGAACCTTATCATAAGAAGAGAAAAAAATTATTTGAGGTGGTTTGATGAGCCGGGCAATGGGACTCGATTTAGGGACTAAGACGATCGGGATCGCCCTCAGCGATCCCTCCTATTTGATTGCCCAGGCAAAAGAGACGATCCAGAGAAAATCCTTCGAAGAAGATTTGGAAAAGCTGGAGAATTTGATCAGGGAAGAGCAAATCGAGGCGATTGTGATTGGCTTGCCCCGGCATATGAATAATGACCTTGGAAAATCCGCCCGCCGATCCCTTTCCTTTGGAAAGGCCCTGGAGGAAAGATTTTCCCTGCCTGTTTATTATCAGGACGAAAGGCTGACGACCGTATCTGCCGAAAGGGTACTGATCGAGAGCGGAGTACGGCGGGAAAAAAGAAAAGACTATATTGATGCGATTGCGGCATCTTTTATTTTACAAACCTGGCTGGATAAAAGACGGAGGTAAAAGGTGGAAAGTGAACGGGTTTATTTGGATGATGGACAAAGACAAATTCCTTTTGAAGTTGTCGCCTCCTTCACCTTAGATGAGACGGACTATTGCTGGCTCAAGGAAGCCGGCGGGAAGGATCCTCTCCTCTTTCGCTTTTATCCGGACGGGGAGGATATGGTCTTTGAATCGGTTGAGGACGAGGAGGAATATGAAGAAGCCAGAGAAGCTTATCTTGATCTTGTCCGGGACCGGGAAGACCAGAGGGAAAGCGAGTAGAAAGTGTATCATAAGAAAACAATTAAAGACCGGCCTTCAAAAGGGCTAAGAAGGCCAGTAAGAAAGGCCTATATCCCAAGGTCGGAGTCGGTATCTGCAAAGGGGAAAAGTTCGGAAAAGCTGAAAATTATCCCCCTGGGCGGACTGAAGGAAATCGGGAAGAATATGTGCCTTGTCCAGTACGGAGAAGACATGATCATGATCGACTGTGGGTTGACCTTTCCGGATGAAACGATGCCGGGCGTCGATACGGTAATTCCGGATGTTTCCTACGTTGAAAAAAACAGGGAAAAGCTCCGGGGCATTCTTCTGACCCATGGGCATGAAGACCACTACGGGGCTGTTCCTTATATTTTAAAGGAAATTCCCGTCAGCGTTTACTGCACCCGTCTTACGGGCGGACTTTTGGCCAGCAAGTTCGAAGAGCATGGGATTAATCCAGCGGCGATTAAATATGTCCGCGCCGGCGATCATTTAAAGTTGGGACCCTTTGACTGCGAATTTATTCGGGTTGCCCACTCCATCCCCGATGCCTGTGCGATTGCTGTCCATAACCCGGTAGGGACGATTCTTTTTACCGGAGACTTTAAATTTGACTTTACCCCGATCGATAACGAGCCAACGGACCTCGCTGCCCTGGCAAGGCTGGGTCAAGAAGGGGTCCTGGCCCTTTACTCGGATTCAACAAACGTCCAGCATCCGGGTTATACAATGAGTGAAAAGACCGTAGGAGATACCTTTCGGGAAATTTTTGCCCAGGCCAAAGATCGGATTATTGTCGCCACCTTTGCCTCCAATATGCACCGGGTCCAGCAGATTATCTGGGCAGCGGAGAGCAACCACCGAAAGGTTGCCCTTTCCGGGAGGTCTATGCTCAATAACGTTGCCATTGCGGGTCAGCTGGGTTACTTAAAAGTCAAAAAAGACACCCTGGTGGATATCAACGATGTTAAGAATTTTAAGCCTTCTCAGATCTGCCTTCTTATTACCGGGTCCCAGGGAGAGCCCATGAGCGC
>CAMYOR010000057.1 GCA_947278105.1 uncultured Tissierellia bacterium | reverse complement strand
GGTCAGGCCCATGGAGGAGAGCTGATTGAGGAGGCCGGACATGGAATGGTCGATCTCCGTTTCAATCATCGACCGAGGAGGCTCGATCCCGGAAAGCTCGACCAGCTTTCGGACGGCTGCGGTTTCCAGGGCTGATTTGGCCTGTTCTTCCCTTTCCTCAGCAAGTTTTCTTCGGATGTCTTTTTTGTATTCTTCTAGGGTGTCAAATTCTGAGACATCCTGGGCGAAATCATCATTAATTTCGGGAAGTTCCTTTTCGAGGATTTCGTTCATTTTGACATGGAAAATGGCTCCTTTTCCGGCGAGCTCTTTGGCCTGATATCCGGCGGGGAAGGTGACCGAAATGTCAAATTCTTCTCCTTTCGAATGGCCGACCAGCTGTTCCTCAAAACCGGGGATAAATTGGTGGGCTCCGATCGTAAGCTGGGCGCCTTCCTGGGATCCACCTTCAAAGGCTTCCCCGTTCATGGTGCCGACATAGTCGATCTTGACGATGTCCTTTTCTTGGGCAGGGCGGCCCTCTACGGGTTTAAGAACTGCGTTTTTATCCTGCTCGCTGGTGATTACGCTTTGGACTTCTTCCTCGGAAACGTTCACTTTGATTCTTTCCACTTCCATCCCCCTGAAGTCCGCAAGGACGGGATGGGGGCGAAGCTCGGTTTCTACCTTAAAGACCAGGGGCTCGCTGGCTTCCAGTTTTATCTCTTCGATATCGGGTTTGCCAATGGGCTCTAAGTCCAGCTCTTTAACGGCATCGCGGATGGCATCGGGCAAAATATCGTTTAAGGCATCCTCATAAAAAACTTCTTTCCCGTAATTTGCTTCAATGATTTTACGAGGAGCGTGTCCTTTCCGAAATCCCGGGATCTGGACCCGGCCTTTCATGTTTCGGTAGACTTTTTCCGTTGCTTGGTAAAAATCATCCCAGGCGATTTCTAATTCATAGACGGCTTTGTTATTTTCATTTGAAATTAATTTTGCTGACATCCTCTTTCCCCTTTTATACGAATTTTCATGCTTGTATCATTGAGTCATTATATCACAGCCATTGAAAAGAACACATCGGTTGTCGGCTTTGGAGTCTTCCAAAGTGTCCCAAAGTGTTCCATTTTTTCTTTATTTTCTGATGAAAGGGCCGGCCCTTTCAGCCGGCCATCCAAAGATCTGAGAGCCTTCGGCTCCTATTTTGTCTCTTAATAAGCGATGATGATGCCGCCCGGATGGGCATAGACTGCAGTCAGGCCCCGAGCCTCAACCACCTCCACTCCCTTCCAGGGGAGCTTTTTCATCCGTTCGGCGATTTCACAGGCTTCTTTTTCATAGCGATTGTGGGAAATAATCAGAACCCTGTTTTCCCGATCAATCCCCTGCTGTCTTTCTATGGCCATGCAGAGGTGATTTAAAGCGGATTCCATTCCCCGGCGCACTTCTCCCAGGGCAATGGCCCCGTTTTGAGCATAGCAAATGGGGTTGATGGTCAGGCGGGAGATGACCTTTCCGGCAAGTTTGGGAATCCGTCCGGCTTTTACTAATACCCCCAAATCTTCAATCACAAACCAGAGGGTGGAATTGCGGATAAAATTTTCTACTTCTTCGACAATGGTTTCGAAGGGCAATTTTTGATCCACAAGGTCCCGGATTTTTTGGACGACGATGGTTTCTCCCGAGCAGGCGGCCTTTGAATCGAAGACGTGGACCTTTTTTCCTTCTTCAATGAGCTGGCGGGCGGCGAGGGTCGCATTGCTGTAGGTGCCGGAGAGTTTTTGGCTGATGGTGACAAAAAAGGCTTCTTGTGCCTCTTTGGCCGCTTCATAAAAGCGCTGGGGGGTGACCCCGGCGGTCTTGGGAATGGTTTCGGAGGCATCCATTTCGTCTCTCATCACTTCCAGGTCAATGGTCCCATCATCGAGATAGGTCTTTCCCAGGATTTCAATGGTAAAAGGGACAAGATGGACACCGAGCTTCTTTTGAAGGTCTGGATTCACATCACAGCAGGAATCAGCGACAATTAAGGGTTCCAAGGTTTCCTCCTTGTATTTCCGGCCTTTGGCTTCTCACCGAAGGTGGGGTGGAAAATTTTTTAGCGAAGTCCTTTATTTAAGGCTTCTTGGACTTCCATTCTCTGGCTTTTTGCAATAGAGCTTCTTTCTGATTGGGAATTTTCCCGGCAGCGACCAGGGCAAAAAGGCCCTGAAGGATTTTACCCAGCTCTGTACCTTCTCTCCACCCCGCCTCTTTAAGGTCGGCTCCCGTAAGGGCCAGGTCTTTGATGGCGGTGGGCAGGGCTTTTTCCTGAATTTCTTTAAGTAGGAGCCGGGTCCTTTGAATTTCCTGCCCTTCCCGGTCCAAGGGCTGGGGCTGGCTCCCCGCCTCTTTTTCCGGGGCCCTTTGGAGGGCCTTCGCTTGCCGAAAGACTAGGAGGTCTTCGGCCATGGGGCCGATTCTTCCCTTCCAGTAGATGGCCTCTTCCAGGTTTTGAGGAAGGGGAGCCTGGTCCTCTCGAAGGAGGAGGGCGACATGGTCCTGGAGCTTTCGGGAAGCCTTCCATCGGCGGAGGGTTTCCTTGGCCCGGGTTGCGGAGTTTTTGGGGGGACTTTTTTCGATGGCCGAAAAAAATCCGGCCCAGCGGAGGATGGGATCGGCCGGCAGGCTTTCGATCCTCGTTTTTTCTATCCCCTGTATTTTACCCCATTCTGGGAAAAGGGCCTCATAAAGGCCGCTCTCCTGAAGGAGGGCGATGGCCATGCCAGGGTTCGGGCCGGTCAGCATCCGGGTCATTTCATCCAGGCGCCTTTCCATGGATACGGAATCAATTTCCCGGGCGTGGGTTTGGATGGCTCTGAGGAGGGAGGGTTCCATTTTCAGGGAAAAGCGGGCGGCAAACCGGCAGGCTCGAAGCATCCTCAGGCCGTCTTCGTCAATTCGCTCACCGGCCTTTCCGACGGCTCGGAGGATGCCATTTTCATAGTCCTTTTTGCCTCCAAAAAGGTCCAAGAGGCCCCTTTGGGGGTGGTAGGCCATGGCATTCATAGTAAAATCTCGCCGCATGAGATCTTCTTCAATTTTATCGGAAAAATGGACCTGGTCGGGATGTCTTTTGTCGGCATAGCCGGATTCGGACCGGTAGCTGGTGATTTCGTATTCACCCTTGCCATAAAGGACGCGCACGGTTCCGAAGGCCTTGCCGACGGTGAGGGTCTTGCAGTCAGAAAAGCAGTGGATGATCTGGTCCGGAGTGGCGGAGCTTGCAATGTCAATGTCGTGGAGGGGATGGGAAAAGAGGGCGTCGCGGACGGCGCCCCCCACCAGCCAGGCTTCCCAGCCATGGTCCTCTAATCTTTGTAAAATTTCCAGGGCTTCTTTGGGAAATTGCATGGTTCCTCACTTTTAGCCGGTTCTTGGGCCCCTTGCCTATTCTAAAAGGCCCTCCTGACGAATGGCGTCAATGATTTCTTCGACGGCTTTTTTGCATTGATCGGGATCCAGGTGTTCCGCCATGATCCGAAGGACGGGTTCGGTGCCGGAGGGGCGGACGAGGGTTCTTCCGGAGGTTCCCAGGCGGGCGTTGACTTCCTGGATCCTTTCGGCGATCCGTTGATTTTCTAAAATCGCATTTTTATCTTTTACCCTCAGGCTCATCATTTCCTGGGGATAAATTTGAAGTTCCCGGTGGAGGCTGGCAAGGTCGGTCTTTTTGTCGGCCATGATTTCGCAGATTCGAAGGGCGGTCAGTACCCCGTCTCCGGTGGTGGCGTATTTGCCGAAAATAATGTGGCCGGACTGTTCTCCTCCCAGCATATATCCATTTTTCATCATTTCGGCGGCGACGTATTTGTCGCCGACCGGGGTCTGGATATAGCGAATGCCGGCTTCTTCCAGGGCTTTATAGAGGCCGAAGTTAGACATGACCGTTGTCACGACCATGTTTTCCTGGAGGCTTCCCCGCTCTCTCATGTCCAAGGCGGCGATGTACATGATGGCGTCTCCGTCGACGACTTCGCCTTCGTTGTCCACGGCGATGCAGCGGTCGGCGTCTCCGTCGAAGGCGAAGCCGGCATCGAGGCCATTGTCCTTGACAAAGCGGACTAAACCGTCAATATGGGTGGAACCGGCGTCCTGGTTGATGTTCATTCCATCGGGCCGGTTGTTGATCACATAGGTTTCGGCTCCCAGGGCGTCAAAGACGTTTTTTGCAATGGTAAAGGTTGAGCCGTTTGCGCAGTCCAGGCCGATTTTCATGCCTTTGAAGGACCGCTGGACAGTGGAGATCAGATATCCGATATACCGGTTTCGGCCGAAGATAAAGTCGCGCACTTCGCCGATCCCGTCCCGGACGGCCACGGGAAGGTCATCCCCGGGGGAATCGATATATGCTTCGATCTTTTCAAGGATGGTCTCTTCCATCTTGGCCCCTTCGGCGCCGATGAGCTTGATGCCATTGTCATAGAAGGGGTTATGGGAGGCGGAGATCATAATCCCGCAGGGAAAGTCTTCGGAGCTGACGCAGTAGGAGACAGAGGGGGTGGTGGTGACGTGAAGGAGGTAGGCGTCGGAGCCGGATGCCGTAATGCCGGCGGCTAGTGCGCTTTCGAGCATATAGGAGGATCGGCGGGTGTCCTTGCCGATGACAATCCTGGGGCGGGGCTCCTGATCTGTGGGTTGAAAGTCTTTTAAGTAGTAATTGCCTAAAAATCGGCCAATGCGGTAAGCATGGAAGGCAAAAAGCCCGACATTGGCTTCGCCGCGGAAGCCGTCAGTACCAAAATATTTCATCGTTTCCCCTTTCTTAAACCGACTTTTTACACATTCATAATAATTACAAAGCCGGGAGGCTGTCAAGAGCGGGGAGGAGGAGGGGGGAGTGGGGGAGTGTGGAGGGCAAAGGTTATTGTTAGATATTTAACGTATTGTGGGGGGCTGGGAGAGTGGGGGGGGGGATGCGATTGTTAAATGTTTAACGCTACGTGGGGCCCTGGAAGAGCGTGGAGCGTAAGCGATTGTTAAATGTTTAACGCTTCGTGGGGCCCTGGGAGAGCGTGGAGCGTAAGCGATTGTTAAATGTTTAACGCTTCTTGAGACCTGGGAGGGGCTGCGCCAAGGCCTGGGAGAGTGGGGGCTGGGAGAGTGGAGGGCGGAGCCCCTTCCTTCCTTAACTTTGGGCCGCCACTCCGACTAAAACTCTTATTCGGTATTTTTACTGGAGTCGCCACTCCGACTGAAAGTCGGGTTTTGATTTTTAGTCGGAGTGGCGGGTGAATTTGGGGCTTTTTTCCCGTCATTTTAGGCCGCCACTCCGACTGAAACCCTTATTCAGCATTTCTACTGGAGTGGCCACTCCGACTTAAAACCAGAGTTAGCTTTTTAGTCGGAGTGGCGGGGATGAGGGGCGGTGGAGGCGGCGAGCCCCGGGGGAAAAATAAGGAGTCCCGGCCAGAGGCCGGGACGGAGTTGAGAGGCCCTTGGCCCCACCGGGGCCAAGGGCCAGGGCGAGGCCTGAGTACCCGGCGAGGCCTCAGTGCGTGTCGGGCGGGTGTAATTGTTAAATATTTAACGCAATGTGGGGCCCCGGGGAGGGGCCGAGCCGGGAAAAACGCCGCCCACGGGCGGCTCCTTCTGAAACTGAGCTTTGCCGAAGGCAAAGCGGTTTTACCCGCCCGCCGAAGGGCCCGAGGGCGGGCCCTGAGGCGGGCTTCCTTTCGAAACAAAGCTTTGCCGGAGGCAAAGCGGTTTTACCCGCTCCCGCCGGCCCCGAGGGCGGGGCCGGCGGGAGCTTCCTTTGTAAAATTTCTGTAACCCTCCCCCACTCCACCCCAAATGGCGTTTTCCAGGGTTTAGGGTGGAATGGGGATTCCACCCTAAATGGCACTTTTCGCAGTTTGGGGTGGAATAAAAGGCGATTTTTTGATAAATGTTTGACAATGTTCCTCCTTTATTCCACCCCAAATGGCGTTTTCTGGCATTTAGGGTGGAATGTGGGTTCCACCCTAAATGCCACTTTTCAGGGTTTAGGGTGGAGTTGAACAAGGTTTTTGATAAATCTATAACGAAGTTTCGCTTCTCACTCCACCCTAATTGGCTTTTTCATGGGGTTAGGGTGGGATGGGGGTTCCACCCTAAATGGCACTTTTCGAGGTTTAGGGTGGAGTGAAGTGGAAATATTGATATATTTTTAACAGTCCTTGCCGATTCGGCCGTCATGAACCCTTCTTCCACTCCACCCCAATTGGCTTTTTCGGGAGCTTGGGGTGAAGTGAAAGAAAAGATACCCAAGAAGGAACGCCGCCCCCCGGTCCCGGCCGGGCCTTTGGGCCCAGCCCCTTCTAAAAAAACAAAAAGGCATCGTC
>CAMYOR010000056.1 GCA_947278105.1 uncultured Tissierellia bacterium | reverse complement strand
GAAGGCGGAATATCCGCAAAGGTCTCTGGAAGAAATTTTCCTAATTGTAACGGGTTCAAAGGTCATGGAGGAGGAAAAAGTTGAACCGGTTCTTTAGTCTTTTGAAAATTTGTCAGAAAAACTCCTTTGAATTTATGGGCATCAATAACAAACAGAAAAAGCCCCAGACCCAGGCCCAAAAGGCAGGAAGATACCTCCTTCTTGCCCTCAGCTTTCTCTATTTTGGATGGATCTTTTTCTCCATGGGCCGGGGGATCAGCCTGGCGGGAAAAGCAAGCGGGAACCTTCCCATCGTCATCGGCTTTTTGAATTTGGAGGCTCTCTTATTCACAGTCCTCATTTGCTTTATCGCCGTCCCGACCATGCTCTTTTTTGCCCGAGATATCGAGGCCTATCTCTCCATGCCCTTTCGGCCCGGTGAGATTTTCCTGGCCAAGCTGGGCTCGGCCTACCTCTACCTCCTATCCATTTTTGCTCTGATAGGGGTGCCGGCTGGGGCCGGCTATCTCACGGTCGAATTTTCCCTTTCCGGACTTTTGGGATGGATCTTTTCCTGCCTTCTTTTGCCCCTGTGGCTGGTTTCTTTGATGGCCCTGGTTTTTCTGGTCCTCTTTCAGGTCCTTCCCTTTCTGAGAAATAAGGACCACTTTAACCTAATTGGGGGGATTATCGGCGTCGGCGGGGCGATTCTTTTATATATTCTCCTCCGGTCTTTTCCCTCAGCCTTTAGCCAGGGTTCGGCCCAGGGCCCACTTCCTCTTTCTTCCATGAAAACGGGAATCGACAAGGCGGCCCTCCTTTTCCCCACTTTGAAAGGATCCATTCGGATGATTGCAGGGGGATGGACTGGCCTTTTCCAGGGCCTCGGATTTAGCCTGGCGGCGAGTGTTGCCTTTTTTATCCTTCTTTTCTTTTTGGCCCAGGGCCTGTATTTTCGGGTCGTCCTTTCGATGAGTGGATCGAGCGAAAAGGAAAAAAAGATCAGTAAAAGCGACCGCCGGCAACTTTTGGAAAAGGGGAAAAGCCCCCTAAAGGCTCTTATACAATGGGAATTTCGCCTGCTCTTTCGGACCTCAGCCTACTTTATGAATGTGGTTTTCGCCAGTTTCCTCAGTCCCCTCTGGATGCTTTTTATCATGGGCTTTCCCCTGATGAAAAACTGGGATCAGATTCAGGCCCAGGGTCTGGGATGGGAAGAGCTTAACCTTTTGGCAAGAGAATTTATCCAGGATCAGGGAAATCCCGTTGTCATGGGGATCCTTGTAGGAGCGGGGCTTGGGGCTTTTGCCCTCATGGGCTCCGCCACGGCCACGGCCGTCTCCCGGGATGCCCAGCAGATCGAAAGCTTTAAGTCTATGCCCATTCGGGCAAGAGACCTCTACCTGGCAGAGTTTCTCCCTTCCTACCTGATCTCCGCCCTGCCCCTTACCCTGATTGGCCTGGTCTTTTTGGGCCTGATCCAGTTTTGGCTGCCTTTTAGCATCCCGCTACTTCTCAGTTTTTTCCTCACCAGTCTTGCGATCGGTCTTTTGGAATTTCGCATGGATGTCCGCTCTCCCAACCTGGATTGGACCGAGGAGATTGTGGCGGTCAAACAGAATAAAAATTCAATGATTTCCGTGGGCCTCCTTACTCTTTTGATCATCGGCTTCGTCTTCGTTTTTGTTACAGGGATCAATAAGGGTCCCCTGGCCCTGGGCATTTTTCTCATTGACCTGGCCCTTCTTAGCTTTACGGCCTATGATATCTTTGTAAGGGGAGAAAAGTATCTCTCCTCCTACAACCGTTTTTAACCAATCGAGAACCTTATCAGGAGGAAGCTAATGGGCGATCAATTTGAAGACTTTCATGACTTTCAGGAAAAAACCGGAGGAACCCTCGAAGACTGGATGGGGGAAAGGCTTGAGGCATCCGCCTCAAACGGAGCCGAAGAAAGCCCGGAGGAAAAAGAAAGGCGAATCTTTGAGGAAAAGATCAAGGAATATCTCAAGGGGCCCTTCTAATGAACGCTCTTTTTGAAATACGGGACCTTCGCTTTCGGGACATTTTATGGATCCAATCCTTAGACATCCTTGAAGGGGAAATATTGGCCATGGTCGGGGAGAGCGGGAGCGGCAAAACCACCCTTCTTAAAATGATGAACCTTCTTTTAAGTCCGGATTCCGGAAGGATCCTCTACCGGGAAAAGTCCCTGGATAAGTGGGATCCGGTCAAGGTTCGAAGGGAAGTCGTGATGGTCCAGCAACAGCCCATGATCTTTCCGGGAAATGTTCGCGACAATCTTTTAATCGGTTTGGATTATTCCGGGAAAGAGCCGGCGCAAGATCCCCTTTTAGAAGAAATGCTCCTTCGAATTCACCTGAATAAATCCCTGGAAGATCCCATTGAGAAATTTTCCGGCGGGGAAAAACAGCGGCTGGCCCTGGGGAGGGTTCTTTTAATGGCCCCTCGGGTCCTTCTTCTTGACGAGCCCTCCTCGGCTCTGGACGAGGAGACAGCCAACATGGTCATCGGAGATACCCTTGAGGAAGCCCGAAAAAGCAGGATCACGGTTGTTATGGTCACCCACGCCTCATCCATCGCCCGGACCTGGGCCGACCGGATCATCACTTTAAGCGAAGGGAAAATCCTTTCATCCTTTGAGGATCTGGAAACAAGGAAAAGAGGGGAGGCGGAAAAATGAAAGGAGCCATGGACTTATCCTGGGGGCAGATGGCCTTTGCCTATGCTTTCCCGCTCATCACCTATCTCATTTGCAATATCCGCCACATTCAGAGGGGAAAAGACCTTGTCAGCTCCGCCTTTCGGATGACGGTGCAGCTGATGATTGCCGGATATATTCTGACCTTTATTCTTTCCAAACCCAGTCCCCGGATCACCCTATTGGTCCTTATAGTTATGGAAATTTTTGCCGTCTTTACGATCTTCCAGCGGGTCAAAACTCCGCTTACCCCTGAACTTAAAAGGGCAGCGGCCCTCTCCCAGTGGATGGGGACCCTTTTTTGTATCGGTTACTTTCTTTTTTTAGTGGTTCGTCCCCGGCCTTGGTTTGATCCCCAGTATTTTATTCCCCTGGGGGGAATGATGATTGGAAATGCCATGACCGCCGTTGCCCTGGCCATGACCCGGCTCATTGACGCCGTCCGGGAAGGAAAAGATCAAATTGAAGCGGCCCTCATTTTGGGGGCAGAGCCGCAGAGGGCCATGAAGCCTTCCATTGATAAGACTTTTGACGCAGCAATCCTGCCGACTTTAAGCTCGATGGCGGGGATGGGGATTGTGATCCTTCCGGGAATGATGACCGGACAGATCCTCTCGGGCTCCCCGCCCAATACCGCCATCAAATACCAGATCGCCATTATGCTGGCCATCCTTGGGACGAGCTCCCTGTGTGTTCTGACCTTTCTTACCCTGGCCAGCCGGTCCTTTTTTAACAAAAAAAAGCAGCTGGTCTTTGAAGATCAGCTGCTGGCTTTAAGAGAAAAAAAGAAATCCAAAAGGGGAAAATGACCTCCCTCCTTTACCTTTGACTTAAAGGCACATAGGCATGATTTTCTCCCAGGGAAACGTAGGCGGGGCGCATGATCTTTTTATCTTGAAGCTGCTCCAGACGGTGGGCACACCAGCCTGCCAGCCGGGCCAGGGCAAAAATTGGCGTATCCAGGTCATCTGGGATTTTAAGGATGTGGTAGACCAGGCCCGTATACATATCGACATTCGCACAAACCTTTTTTTCCGGCCCGAACATTTCCACCATGAGCTCCTGGGAAATTTTTTCAATATTTTCTCTCAGTTCCAGCTCATTTTCCATATTGACATAGGCGACGACGCTGCGGGCCGCTTCTTTCAAAAGCTCCGTCCGCGGATCTGAGAGGGTATAGACGGCATGGCCCATCCCATAGATCAGACCCGAATGGTCAAAGGCTTCCCCTTCCAGAATTCTTCTTAAGTAGAACCGGAGGCTCTCCGGATTTTTCCACTTGCAATTTTTCTTAATATCCTCAATCATGGCTAGGACCTTGGCGTTAGCGCCCCCGTGCTTGGGCCCTTTTAGAGACCCGATCGCCGCGGAAATTGCGGAATAGGTGTCCGTTCCAGTGGAGGAGATGACGTGGGTGGTGAAGGTAGAATTGTTTCCGCCGCCGTGATCCGCCTGGACAATCAGGCAAAGGTCCAAAAGCTTTGCCTCCCAGGGCTCAAACCGGCTGTCGTCCCGGATCATGTGCAAAAGGTTTTCGGCCACATGGGCGCCCGGGACCGGCTGGTGGATAATCAAAGACTTGTCGTCAAAGTAGTGGAGCTTGGCCCGGTAGGAGTAGGCGACCAGAAGAGGCATCTTGGCAAGAAGACTGTAGGCCTGGAGGAGGGAATTTTCGATCGAGGTGTCATCCGGATTGGGGTCATAGGAATAGAGGGTCAAAACCACACGCTGAAGCTTATTCATCAGGGTCTGGCAGGGGATTTTGAAAAAGACATCTTCTTTAAAATCTTTCGGCAGGGTGCAGAGCTGGGTCATGGTGTTCATGGCTTCTCCCAGCTGGGTCCGGGTGGGGAGCTTGCCAAAAAGAAGGAGGAAGGCGACCTCTTCATAGCCCAGACGGCCCTCGTCATAGATCCCCTGGACCAGGTCTTCAAGGGGAATGCCCCGGTAGAGGAGCCGCCCGGGACTGGGAACCTTTTTTCCGTCGAGATATTCGTAGCCAAAAACCCCTGAAATTCGGGTAATTCCCACGAGAACTCCCGTCCCATCTTCATTTCGAAGCCCCTGCTTGACCGAATATTTTTTGTAGAGATCCGGGTCCAGGGAAGTCGTCTCATCGAGGACCTCCAGAAGCTCATGATCATCCATTAATGTCTTTTTCATTTTTTCTCCTCACCCATTTTTTAGTTCCCGGACAAGTTCCCGGGTAAATTCTCTAGTTCCCAAAGGGCCTCCAATATCAGGAGTCCTTTTTTCAGCTAGGCTCAAAATTTTTTTTAGGGCCCGGCGAATTTCTCCTGCAGCCCCAGCCTGTCCAATATGGTCCAGCATCATGCAGGAGGCGAGAATCAGAGCCGTAGGATTGGCTTGATTTTTTCCTGCAAGGTCCGGCGCTGACCCGTGAACCGCTTCAAAAATCGCCTGGTCCTTTCCGATATTGGCCCCGGGCACAAGGCCCAGGCCGCCAACCAGGCCCGCACAAAGGTCTGAAAGGATATCCCCGTAGAGATTTTCCGTAAGGATAAGGTCAAAGGATTCCGGCTCCAGAACCAGCCTCATGGCCATGGCGTCGACCAGGACTTCCTCGGTTTCTATTTCGGGATAATCCCGGGAAACTTCCCGGCAGGTTTCTAAAAATAGACCGTCGGTCAGCTTCATGATATTGGCCTTAGTGACAATGGAAACCTTGGGCTTTTTCCAGGCCCGGGGGGAAGTTTTTTCGGCCGCCCTTTCTTTTGCCAAAGAGGCCTGGCTTCGGCCATATTCAAAGGCTGCCCGGGCGATTCTTTCCGAGGCCTTTTTTGTGATGACCTTAATGGAATGCTTTTCCTCCGGGCTGATCTCTTCTTCAATCCCTGCATAGAGGTCCTCGGTATTTTCACGGAAAATTACCAGGTCCACATCCTTATAGGGGCCGGGAAGGCCCGGGATGGATCGGACCGGCCGGACATTGGCAAAAAGGTCAAAACGCTTCCGAAGCTGGACATTGACGCTTTGAAAGCCCTTGCCGATGGGAGTGGTGATGGGGCCTTTTAAGGCCACCTTATTTTTTTCTATCGATAAGGCAGTCCGGTCCGGAATTAGCGCCCCCTCTTTTTCCAGGGCGAGCGCCCCCGCCTGGACCTCCTCAAATTCCACCTGAGCCCGGGAAGCGGCGATCACTTCTTTTACGGACTCAGTGATTTCCGGACCGATTCCATCTCCGGGAAGGAGGGTGACAATCTTTTTCATGGTCTCCTCCTATTTCATCATCCGGTCAAAGTATTCCTGGTGGTCCTTAATGTAGTTGATATAGCCTCCCTCCAAAAGAACCTGCCCTTCAATTTGATTGCACGCATGGAGGAAGACGACATCCTTGCCGTTGACAAAACCGTGGATCGGAGTGAGATTTTCGAAAGAAGTGAGAAGGTCGGTCAGCTTCACCGTGGCCCCCTCGGTAAAGAGCTTATAGTCCTCGGGATTTTCAAAGACCAGGGGGAGGATCCCTGAGTTAATGAGGTTGGTCCGATGAATCCGGGCAAAGCTTTTGGCAAAGACCGCCCGGACGCCCAGATAAAGGGAGACAAAGGCTGCGTGCTCACGGGAAGAGCCCTGCCCATAGTTTTCCCCGCCAGCGATAAAGCCCCCGTCGTGTTCCTTGGCCCGAACAGGAAAGTCGGGAATCAGGGTTTTAAAC